>RFVJ01000291.1 GCA_009928125.1 Betaproteobacteria bacterium | reverse complement strand
TTCGGTCAGTCTTTCAGAGTTGTTCACAGTTTCTTGAAATTTATGTTGATCGGTCAGTAAACTCAATTGCCTGACTTGTCCGAGTAAGTATTTAAAGTGCTCAATGGTGTGATCTGTGTTGGCTGCTATTTTATGCAATGGCAGTATGGACACATCGTCCATCAACTCTCGTTCGCGTTTGGCTTTTTGAATGAGGTTTTTGACTTCCTCATCACTCAAGTGCAAGCGCTTGGATTCGGCTTTGATATAGGCGGCTTCTTCTTCATCAATCTGACCGTCAGCAAGCATTTCATACAGCTTATTGACCAGAGCTTCTCGGTCCATTTTCAGTTGGTCACTGAAGGCTGAAGACAAAAGCGCAGCAGGGATGGCAAAAATACCAATGCCGATCAAGGCTAGCACGATGGTCATGGCGCGACCAGCGGGAGTCACGGGCGAAATGTCACCATAACCAACGGAGGCCAATGTGATCACGGCCCAATAAATGGCTTGTGGAATGTTTTCAAACTTATCAGGTTGCGCTTCGTGTTCAAACAAATAACCCAAGCTGGCAGTCATTACCACCAAGAGCAACATGATGAAGGCAGAAGCAGCCATCACGGGCCATTCGCGCACAATCACTTTAGACAAGGATTGTGTGGCACCCGTGTATCGAGTCAGCTTCAGCAAACGCAGCAATCGGAAGACTCGCATGAAACGCAAGTCAAACAGGTGATGCAAGAACACTTCTAAGAAGAAGGGGGCAATGGCTAAAAAGTCAATGATGGCTGAAGTTGACTTGGCCAGTTTGAGTCGACCTGCGACGGCCTTTTGGTAGCCCGGCTCTTCGACGCAGCAATAAAGCCTCAAGCAATATTCAATGGTGAATATGGAAACCGCAATGGCGTCTAGTATCAAAAACTCTAAATTAAGCAAGTAGTGAATACTTTGCACAGATTCCAGCACCACCGCCAGCACAGACACAATGACCCAGATCACGATGAACGTGTCGTACAAAGTATGAAGCGTTCCACCGTAAGCGCTTGGGAAAACCAATGCGTGCACTTTTTGACGAAATGTTCTGCCTTTGTTGGCAATCACGAATTCTTTGTATGCAGGAATCAGTACGCGAAACAGCTTCAAAATTCGAAGCAGACGCAGGGATCTCAAGAACCGCAGGTCAATGGAAATAAATGCTTGCAGGAAGAAGGGCAGAATCGCCACCAAATCAATGATGGCAAATGGGCTGGTGAAGTAAGCGCCCCGTGCGTATTTATGTTTTTTGAATTCATCGTCTTCAGGTGCGAGGTAAAACCTTAAGACGTATTCAATCGAGAACACAATGACTGAAACAAGGTCAAAGTAGTGAAACCATTTTTCGTAAACTTCAAAAATGGCTGGAATTTGTTCGAACATCAGCGCGAACAAATTGGCAACGATCAAAATACCAATCCATCGTTCGATGGTTTTATGGTAATTGCCCTCGATGTGAGGGTTGAGTAGCCAAGCGTAAAGCCATTCGCGGAATGGCAAATCGCTGGAAATGTTGGCTTCTTTGTGGCTGAGCAGTTGAGCTTCTAAGTCTACGTTTTGCATGGCATGTGTCCTCAGAATTCAAACTCATCGACTTTGATGGCGTAGCCACCTTTGTCGCAGACTGTTAATTTCAAGTTGATCTTGGTGTCGATTGGATCAATGTCGACCAATTGAGATGCAACGACTGGAATTGCAGAGCCGGCTGGCGTTGGCACCAATTTCTCAATAAAGATGCCACCAATGGTTTGTGGATCTTTGGGGTCGCATTTGGCAACAAATTGAACGGGTTTGTTGGTGAAGGGGTTGATTAACTTGTTCAAGGGTTCAGTAGATTCAGATAATTCTTTGAAGCAGTCGCCCCAACGCCTTCTCTCTGCATCACTGGCTGAGCAGGCCTCAATTTCAAAGTCTTCTTTGGTGCGGGCTTCGCTGTTGTCTTTCATCCATTTGACCCAAGCTTCACCATTGTGTTTGGTCGCTTCGTTTTTGAGCCCCTCTTCATGCGATAAAAAGCCGACCCACGCAACAATGCCCAGCATGCAAGCTAAAAAGATTAAAAAAAGGATGTCAAAAAAGTTGGGTAAACCAGAATCAACCTGTGTCGGTTGATCTGAGCTTGGTTGCGCCACCTCTTGATTTGGGTGTTGAACTTCTGCTGTCATGGATGAGGCTCCCAATGTGTTGCACCATTGAATTGACGACGGTCAATCCCATACAAGGGTGCATCGTAGGGAATCGGCTCGAAAGGTCAAGCCTTTAGAGCCGATTTGAAAATAAGGCCGAGGTTTAGGCTTT
>RFVJ01000030.1 GCA_009928125.1 Betaproteobacteria bacterium | reverse complement strand
GATCACCTTCACAAACTTGCGCGCAAGTCCGGAGTTGATGGCCCAAAACAGCAGCCCGTGTAACACCACCACAACCGTCAAGCCCACAATGTGTTTGCGGGGTCCTCTTTGCCGGCTGGCGTAATCGATCATGTAGCAAGTACTCCTTTTCAGGTCGGAAGGGGGTTGAAATCTCCAGGGCCCCCAAATCGTCAGGTTTCAATCTGGATGGGTCGAAATTGTAATTAAGTTACAGGCTTTAGCAAGCGATCGGTAGAAAAATTACATAAGGGTTATCCCTTGATGTTGAGCTTGTCTGCCCTTTCATTGGCTGTGTGAAATGTATGGCTTCGAGGGTGCGGCCAAATGCCGCATTTCGAGGCCCACGATCAAAATGTCGATCAACAACAGGTGCAAAACTCGGCTGACCATGGGCAGGTGCGTGGCAGCATGCTCATTGTGCTCGGCGACCAAGGCCACATCGGCTTTTCGGGCCAAGGGCGATTGGTTGGCCGTGATGGCAATCAAGCTAGCACCTCGTTGCTGAATGGTTTCCTGCAAGGCCATCAACTCAGGCAATTTGCCGCCGCTGCTGATGATCAGTGCAACCGTGCCCGGTTGGATGGTGGCGGCCGTCAAGTCTTGTAAATGCGGGTCGGTGTGTGCGCCGCAAGGCAAGCCCAGACGCAGGAACTTGGTTTGTGCATCTTGGGCCACCGCTGCGTAGTTGCCGACAGCAAACAACTCCACCCGGTCGGCGGCCGCGACCAATTCAATGGCCTGGTCGATCGATTCACGTTGCAGTTCATTGCGCAATTGCAAGATGGCATTGGCCGTGTTGCCCAACACTTTGGCGCCCAATTCCAGCATCGAGTCGTCGTGTGTCACTTGCGAATGCGTGATGGGCACCGACATGCTCAAACCCGAAGCCAAGCGCAATTTGAAATCGGACAGGCCCTTGCAACCGACGGATCTGCAAAAGCGAATCACGGTAGGTTGGCTGACCTGTGCGGCCAAGGCAATGTCGTGAATCGGGTCGCTCAAGACAGAACGGGGTTTGGACAAAACCAAATCGGCCACACGTTGTTCGGCGGGGGAAAGTTCGGCTCTGGACCGTCTGATCTGGGTCAGGATGGCCGAGCCGGGCGAATTCATCAAGGCCCGCAACTGGGCGTCCAAAATGGCCGAGGCGCCGATGAACGTGGCTTCGGGCGCAGTGATCACAAATGTGGGAATCTGGCCGAGGTAATTGGAGAATCGCCCCTTTGCTTCAAAGCGGTCTCGGAAGCCAGAGTGGTCAAAGAACGCGCCCAATCGCGGCACGATGCTGCCCCCGATGTAGATGCCGCCAGTCGCGCCCAAAGTCACTGCCAAATTGCTGGCAGCCGTGCCCAGCATGTTGCAAAACACCGTCAGCGTTTCTTCACACAGCGGATCTTTGTCTTCCACGGCGAGTTTCGTGATCTCGGGCGCTGTTAAAGCTTTGACAGATTGTTGATTCAGTTGAGCCAAGGCCAGGTAGGTCAGTTCCAAGCCGGGCCCTGACAACAAACGTTCAAACGAAACATGTTGAAACTGCTGCCATGCAAATTGCAAAACAGCGGCCTCACGGGCATCTGCTGGTGCAAAACTGGTGTGGCCGCCTTCAGAGCCGAGCGATGTCCAGCCGTCACCTGCAGGAATCAGACCCGAGACACCCAAACCGGAGCCAGGGCCGATCAAACCAATCACGCTGTTTTTAACGGCTTGGCCTGGGCCCACTTGCCGAAAGTCTGCCGAGGCCAAGCGCGGCAAGGCCATCGCCAGCGCCGTGAAGTCGTTCACCACCACCAAGGTTTCCAGACCCAGATGGGCCCGTGTTGCCTCGATGGAAAATTGCCAGTGGTAGTTGGTCATGCGAACTTGATCGCCATCCACAGGGTTGGCAATGGCCACCGCTGCATGGGCCACCGCGGCTGACTTCAGGCTGCCCAAATAGGCCGCCATGGCGGCTTCAAAACTGGGGAAATCGGCGCACCGCAAACTGCGTTGCTGCGAGAACTCACCGTAACTGGTCTCGATGGCAAACCGTGCATACAGGCCGCCGATGTCGGCAATCAGGCGGGGAGAATCGAAGGCAATCATGGGTCCGGGTCTTTTGACAGCACGCGCCGTGGTGCACGTGATCTGCATCAATTTGTAATGTAACTACTTCAAAATGTACCCGCACTGTAACCGCATTGAGGCCCTGAATTCAAGCGGTGATTGTCAAAATATCAAGCAAAATAGACGTTTTCTGAGCCATCAGCAGAACAGGGTCGACATGTTTTTTTTCAATTCGCGTAGTAAAGCTACAACCCTTTTGGCTTGTTTGACGCTGAGCGGGTTTTTGAATTCAGCAACAGCCGGGCCCGCTTTGAAGTTGCACGTGCCGTCGCCTGATTGGCGAGATCAAATCATTTATTTCCTGATGACCGATCGGTTTGAAGACGGCAACCCCCACAACAACAACCAAGGCGCGGGGGAGTTCAACCCGCAAAAAGAATCGCATTACAGCGGCGGTGATTTGGCAGGGGTGAAGAAAAGGCTTGACTACATCCAAGGCTTGGGTGCCACGGCCGTGTGGATCACCCCGCCCGTGGCCAATCAATGGTGGAACGGCGAGTACGGTGGCTACCATGGCTATTGGGCCTCCCACTTCAAGCGTTTGGATCCGCATGTGGGCACCTTGAAAGAGTACCAAGCATTGTCAGATGCTTTGCACCGCAAAGGCATGTACCTGGTGCAAGACATTGTGCTGAACCACACCGGTGATTTTTTCAGGTACAAAAACTGGAGCCCCCAAGATCCTGCGCAAGGGTTTGAGTTCAAACCCACGTCGGTGCCCATGAAAGCCCCCACGCAAGCACCTTTTGACATGAACGATCCGCGCAATCCCGTGCACCGTGCGGCGGGTATTTACCACTGGACGCCCGACGTCAACAATTACAACGACCGACAGCAAGAATTGAATTTCCAGATGTCGGGTTTGGACGATTTGAATTCGGAAAATCCAGTGGTTCGCCGTGCACTGCGTGACAGTTATGGCCATTGGATTCGGCAAGTGGGTGTGGACGCGTTTCGTTTGGACACCGCCGTGTTTGTGCCGCCAGACGCCGTGCAAGATTTTTTATACGCCAAAGACCCCAAGCATCCTGGCATGCGCATCGTGGCACAACAAACCGGTCGCAAAGATTTCTTCACATTCGGTGAAGGATTTGCCATCGACAGGGCGGGCGAAACCAAAGCCATGCGCAAAATTGAAGGCTACGTGCGCGATGGGCAAGGCAAACCGGTGATGCAGGGCATGCTGAATTTCCCACTTTATGGCAGCTTGGGAGAGGTCATGGCGCGAGGCCGTCCAACCCAAGAGTTGGGGGAGCGCATTCGCCAAATGATGACAGTGCACAGCGACCCCCATCGGATGCCCAGCTTTTTAGACAACCACGATGTGGATCGATTTTTAAAAGGTGGCCATGAAGTCGCCTTGCGCCAAAGTTTGGCAGCCATCATGACATTGCCGGGCATTCCCACGCTGTATTACGGTACCGAGCAAGGATTCAAGGAACAGCGAGCCGCCATGTTTGCCGCGGGTTATGGCTCGGGTGGCAAGGATCACTTTGACACCCAAGCACCGCTTTACCTTTTCACCCAAAGCCTTGCCCAAGTTCGCAAACAACACCGTGTTTTCTCGCGGGGTGTGCCTACCGTCTTGCGCGACGATGCTGCAGGTGCGGGGCTTGCCACTTGCGCATAGACCGAAATCACTGACAGGTGTGTGGGGCGTTGAAGGCACGCAATTCAAAATGCCACAAGATGTCAATCCACGCACCGCTTCGTCACCCAGCAGCTTGTTCAATTGGATGCTGGCGCCTCGCAGCACCTACATCTGGGTGGGAAGCTCAAAGCCTGCAATTGAGAAACCAGCGGCCACCCCAGCGTTGACCTTGAAGCTGCCCGCCAATTTGCCCACGCAGGTGGCGGGTGATTTTGAGGTGACAGGTGATGGTCCGATGCCGAGCGACGCGGATGTTGAATGCGTGTGGGTGGTCAACGGTGATTTGAAAAATGCGCAAGTGATTCAAGCTGCCCCGGGTCCAGCAAATCGGCAATGGCAACTGCGCGTTGACACATCACGTTGGACCGATCAAACCACCCAACGTGTGGTGCTTTTGCTGCGCCATGCACACACCCAAGCGCTGCTGGCGGTCAGTGATGCGCAGCAAGTGCACATGAAAAAAGAATGGCAGTTGATGGCCGCAGTCGACGATCCTGTGGGTGACGATCGGGGACCTCAGGGGCAGTATGTCTACCCGCAGGACCCGACGTACGTTCCAGGTACGTTTGACATTGAAAGGCTTGAAGTTTGGTCTTCTGGAAAATCATTGCGACTGAAAGTGAAGATGGGGGCCATCAACCGAAGCTGGAATCCTGCCAATGGCTTTGACCACGTGGCCTTTACTTTTTTCATTGGCAAGCCCGATGCCAGCAACAGCTTGCGCGTGATGCCATTGCAGCAAGATCACTTGCCCGAGAACACGCATTGGCATTACCGCTTGCGCGCCCACGGATGGTCCAATGCATTGTTTACAACCCAAGGTGCCAGTGCCTCGGCAGAAGGCACCGCTTTGCCTGAAGGCGCCAAGATTCAAGTGGATGTGGCGGCTCGCACAGTTCAATTTGATTTGCCTGCCAGTTTGCTGGCCGATGTGCCTTCGCTCAAAGGACTGCAGCTAAGCGTGAACACATGGGACTATGACAATGGTTATCGCAAGTTGTCGCCGCAAGGTGGTGGTTCTGAAATGGGCGGAGGCCAAGCTGCGCAGCCCTTGTGGATGGACCGGGTCGGGCTTGAATTGAAGCCATGAAGTTACGCTTTGGTGCGGTTGCCGCGCCCTTGTTTGTCGAACTGGGACTCGGCATGGCGGTCGGCATGCTGGGAACTCGCTTCGCGGCGCACATGTCAGATGCGGCTGGTGGTGCATTTGCAATGACCCACCATTTGTTTGGCTTGTTGTTCATGGTCTTTCGCTTGGTCGGTGCGGGCATCGGCGTTGTCGTCAGTCAAAACCTAGGTGCCAAACAGTTTGCGGAAGCCGATCGTGTGGCGCGTGCGGCATTGGCAGCAGGGACCTGGATGGGTGGCAGCATGGCGGTGGTGGCCTTGTTGTTTGCCACGCCATTGCTGCAACTGCTCAATGCACCGCCCGATGTGTTGGCGTTGGCGGTGCCGCTGTTGCAAGCTTTGTCATTGGCCTTGCTGTTGGACGCTTGGAATGCTTGCATGGCCAGCGTCATGCGTGCGCATTTGCGGACTCAGGAAACTTTGTGGGTCATGCTTGTGATGCATGCCGTGCACATCAGTCTGGCTTGGCCCCTCATGCATGGCGCGCCTTGGTTGGAATTCTTGGCCGACTGGCCAGGCTTGGGATTGCCGGGGTTTGCGGTGGCCCTGGTCATCAGCCGCATGGTGGGTTTGGGATTGCAGGGGCTGCTTTGGAAATGGCGTTTGAACTTGGTGCCATCGTGGTCTGACTTTTGGCGTGTTCGTTGGACCCCTATGAAACACATCTTGCACATTGGTTTGCCAGGTGCTGCCGAAAATCTGTCGTGGGAATTGGCTTTCATGGTCAGTGTCGCAGCGGTTGGCATCATGGGCACGCATGCCTTGGCCACGCAGGCTTATGTGTTGCAATTCAACATGTGGATCTTGATCAGCGGTGCGGCCATTGGGATGGCTGTTGAAATGGTGGTTGGCCATTTGGTGGGCGCCAGACATTTGCGAGATGCGCATGTGTTGGTCAAGCGCGCGCAAACCATCGGCTTTGCAGTGACCACCGTGGTGGCGGTGATGATGGCATGGCAAGGGCCGCGTTTGCTGGGTCTTGCGCGCCACAGGTGATTCTCGCTATCCCTTTTATGCTGGCGTGGGTTCAATGGCCATGGTGTTGGCGGGGGGCAGTTGGTTGCTCGGCGTGCATTGGGGTTGGGGCCTGACAGGCGTCTGGATTGCGTATGCCGCGGATGAGTGGATTCGCGGTTTGATGATGTGGCACCGCTGGGTCTCACGTGCTTGGATTCCGCATGCAAGGGCAACGCATGCCCGCATGCGTCATCAGTCACGCCATGGGCCTCAAGACAAAACGTAAACGCGTGCCTCCCACGCCGCCAAGGTGTCGGGCGCCAAATGCCACTCTGCGTGTGGCAAATTGCCAATCAAGGGCGTGGCTTTTGAAAAGTCAGGTAATTGCTTCAAGGGCAAGCCTTGAAACTGGCCGCTGAAATTGCACAGGACCAACAAGCGCACGGACGCCTGTTGTCGTGTGTAAGCAAACAAAGCGGTGTGTTTGGGCAACAGCAATTCAAAGCGACCATCGACCAGCACTGGCCATGTTTTTCGCAATGCAATCAGCTGACGGTAGTAGTGAAACAAAGAGTCTGCATCGGCACGTGCCTGCGCTGCATTCACTTCAACGAAGTTGTCATGAACAGCCAGCCAAGGCCGTCCTGTGGTGAAGCCGGCTTGGGCCTCGCTGGTCCATTGCATGGGCGTTCTGGCGTTGTCGCGACCCTTGGCATGAATGGCCTTCATCACCTGTTCAAGGGGCTGGTTTTTGTGTGTCACTGCGACTTGAAACATGTTGCGCGTTTCAATGTCTTGGTAGGCGTCAATGTGGGGCCACTTGACGTTGGTCATGCCCAGCTCTTCGCCTTGGTAAATAAACGGTGTGCCTTGCATCATGTGAAGACAAGTGGCCAGCATTTTGCCGGAGCGAACCCGAAACACACCATCGTCTCCAAAGCGTGAGATGGCCCGGGGTTGGTCGTGATTGCACCAGTACAAACTGTTCCAACCTTTGCCATGCAACGCAATTTGCCAACGGCTCAAGCTGGCTTTCAAGTCGGGCAAGTGCAAGGGCTTCAGCGCCCATTTGCCTTTGCCTGGCTGGCTGTCGACGTCCATGTGCTCAAACTGAAACACCATGTTCAGGGCACCCGTCTTCGCATCTGTGATGGCCTGCGCTTGTTCAACAGTGGCGCAAGGCGATTCACCCACCGTGATGCAATCGTAATGGTCCAAGACTTCACGGCGCATTTCGTGCATGAATTCCATGAAGCGGGGACCGTGCGTCACCATCTCAAACGCGGGTTGCAAAAATCCTTCTTGAACGACCGGTGCATTGGGCAAACGCGGTGCAGCCAGGCCTGTCGAGTCCACTTGCCAGGGCTTGGAGATCATGTTGATCACGTCCATGCGGAAGCCGCCCACGCCTTTTTCCAGCCAGAAGTGCATCAGCGCGTAGACCGCTTGCCTGACTTTGGGGTTCTCCCAATTCAAATCAGGCTGTTTCTTCGAAAACATGTGCAGGTAGTACTCGCCGGTGGCCTCGTTGAAGGTCCATGCGGAACCATTGAATGCGGCTTCCCAGTTGGTAGGCTCGCGCCCGTCCACAGGGTCCTGCCAAATGTAAAAGTCGTGATAAGGGTTGTCGCGTGAACTGCGGGCTTGCTTGAACCATGCGTGCTCATCCGAGGTGTGGTTCACCACCAAGTCCATCATCAAGCGAATGCCACGGGCCTTCATGCCTGCCAGCATCTGATCAAAGTCGGCCATGGTGCCAAACTCCTTCATGATGCTGCGGTAATCGCGAATGTCGTAGCCGTTGTCATCGTTGGGAGAGTCGTACACGGGTGACAACCACACAATGCCAACACCCAAAGCTTCCAGGTGGTCCAAATTGGCGGTGATACCGGGCAAGTCGCCAATGCCGTCGCCATTGCTGTCGGCAAACGAGCGCGGATAAATTTGATAGGCGACCTGTTGGCGCCAATCGTTGGCGGCGTCTGTCATGTCAGTTGGGCAACGCCACCGTGCGATGGCAGGCCATGCCGTGGCTGTCAAACACATGCAATTGGTCGGGCTGCAGGCATAAATTGAGTGAGGTGCCTGCAGGGGTGATGGCGCTGCCTTCCACTTTCACGGTGGTCATGGCTTGGCCTTCGCCAAGATGCACATAGAGCAAAGACGAATCACCCAAACGTTCCATGTGTTGCAAGTGGCCTGCCACGTGGCTGCCTTCGCCAGAGGAGGTTAAGGGAATGTGCTCGGGCCGAACGCCCAGTTGCACGCTTTCGCCAGCTTTCAAATGGCGAGCGTCCACCGCAGCTTTGATCAATTGCTCACCCACCTTCACGGTGGCATAGCCTTCTTGCGCGTCGACCAAGTGGCCATGCAACAAATTCATTTTGGGTGACCCAATGAACTCGGCCACAAACAGGCTGACAGGTCGGTGGTACAGGTTCATGGGCGTGCCGACTTGGGCCACGCTGCCCCGCTCTTGAATCAGGGCGCCAGTGTGAAGCAGCACAATTTTGTGCGCCAAGGTCATGGCCTCCACCTGATCGTGCGTGACGTAGATCATGCTGGCCGAGTCCATGTCTTTGTGCAGCTTGGCAATTTCCAAACGCGTTTGCACACGCAGGGCAGCATCCAAATTGGACAGTGGCTCGTCAAACAAAAACAGCTTGGGCTCTTTGACGATGGCGCGGCCAATGGCCACCCGTTGGCGCTGGCCACCCGACAAAGCTTTGGGCAAACGATCGAGCAATGGCGTGAGCTGCAAGATGTCGGCTGCCGCCTTCACCTTGCGATCGATCTCGGCCTTGTCAGAGCCCAACACACGCAAACCAAAGGCCATGTTTTCGGCCACTGTCATGTGCGGGTAAAGCGCATAGCTTTGGAACACCATGGCCACGCCGCGCTTGGCCGGTGGCAAGTCGTTCACACGCTGCCCTTCTATCAGCAAGTCGCCTGAGGTGATGTCCTCCAGACCTGCCACCATGCGCAGCAGGGTGGACTTGCCGCAGCCCGAGGGGCCCACAAAGACACAAAACTCACCTTGATCGATGGTGAGGTTGGCGTTGTTGATCGTCAAGGGCAACTCGGGTGCGTAACGCTTGCAGACGTTTTGGAAATCAATGCGTGACATGCAGGTCTCCGATGTCAAAGGGCCAACAGCATTGCGCCGTAGGTCTCTAATTGCATGCTGTCACCTGACACAGTGCCACCGCCCCAACCTGGGATGGGCAGCACCGATGCAGATTGAAATTCAGCTGGCAAGTTCAATGTGGCTGCGCTGTCGCTGAAGTTGAAGGCACACAGCACCTTTTTGCCTTCGTGTTCACGTACAAATGCCATCACTTGAGCGTGCACGGGCAGCAAGGTTTGATCACCTTGCAGCAACACCGGTTGGCCTTTGCGCCAGGCCAGCAAGCCGCGATAGAAGTTCAGCAATGAATGCGGGTCTTTGTCTTGCTCTGAAACAGCCAGTGTTCGATAGGCTTCAGTGAAGGGTAACCAAGGTTTTTGCGCGCCACTGCCAAAGCCCATGTCGGCTGCTTGGCTGTCCCAAGGCATGGGTGTGCGGCAGCCATCACGGCCTTTGAATTCAGGCCACATGGTGATGCCATAGGGGTCTTGCAAATCTTCGTAGGCCACTTGCGCTTCGGGCAAGCCCAGCTCATCGCCTTGGTACAAACAAGGCGAACCGCGAAGGCACATTTGAAAGGCCGCAGCCACACGCAGTTTGCGCACGTCGGCAGCCTCACCGCCCCAGCGCGATCCCACACGCACCACATCGTGATTCGACAATGCCCAAGAAGGCCAGCCGGTGGCATTCTTTTCGGCAAACCGCGTCATCAAATCGTGCAAGTACGTGCTGCTGCTGTCGGGCCCCAGCAAGTCAAAGCTGTAGGCCATGTGCAGTTTGTCATTGCCACTGGTGTACTCGGCCATGACGCTCAAGCCATCGTCGTCGCCAATTTCGCCCACCATGGTGGTGTTGGGGTATTGGTCGAGCAGCGCACGCAGTTGTTTCAAGAACCCAATGTTTTCAGGTTGGGTTTTGTCAAACTTGTGATACTGCCAACCGTAGGGGTTGACATCGTTCACTGCAGGATCGTTGCCTTTGGGTTGACCGCGGCCTGGATTGCTGCGCAATTCTTTGTCATGGAAATAGTAGTTGGCCGTGTCCAAGCGGTAGCCATCGACACCCAGTTCCAGCCAAAACTTCACGGTGCCCAAAATGGCTGCCACGACGTCGGGATTGTGATAGTTCAAGTCAGGTTGGCTGCTCAAGAAGTTGTGCAGGTAATACTGGCGCCGTCGTGTGTCCCATTGCCAAGCACTGCCACCAAAAATCGACAACCAGTTGTTGGGTGGGTTGCCATCGTCTTTGGCATCAGCCCACACATACCAATCGGCTTTGGGGTTGCTGCGTGAACGACGGCTTTCTGCAAACCAGGGGTGCTGATCAGAGGTGTGCGACAACACTTGGTCAATCATCACGCGCAGACCCAAGTCGTGGGCTTTTTTTACCAAAGCACGAAAGTCGTCCAGCGTGCCAAACAAAGGATCGATGTCGCAATAGTCACTCACGTCATAGCCAAAGTCCTTCATGGGGCTTTTGAAAATGGGTGACAACCAAACGGCATCGGCACCCAGTTTGGCCACGTAGTCCAAGCGCTGTGTGATGCCAGGTAAATCACCGACACCATCGCCGTTGCTGTCGGCAAAGGAGCGTGGGTAAATTTGGTAAATGACGCCGCCGCGCCACCAGTTGTTGTTAGGGGCTTTACGCATGATTTAAAAACATTCAAACAAAAAATTAACCTTTGACCGCGCCTGCTGTGAGGCCCGAGACAATGCGTTTCTGAAAAAAGAACACCAACAGCAGCAAAGGCACTGTGACGATCACTGAGCCTGCCATGATGGTGCCCCAAGGAATTTCAAATGCTGTGACACCTGCAATCAAAGAAATGGCCACGGGCACGGTGCGCTCGGTGTCGTTGATCACGAAGGTCAATGCAAACATGAACTCATTCCACGCGCCGATGAAAGCCAGCAAGCCGGTGGACACCAACGCGGGCCACAGCAGCGGCATGAAAACTTGAAAAATGATTCGCAGCGGGCCGCAACCGTCCATGATGGCGGCTTCTTCCAACTCGCCTGGCAGTTCGCGCATGAAGGTGGTCAATATCCAAACGGTGAACGGCAGTGTGAAGATGGTGTAGGGCAACACCAAACCCCAAGCTTTGTTGTAAATGCCCAGCCACTGAATCAGCTCAAACATGCCCGACAGCACGGCCACTTGAGGGAACATCGATACACCCAAAATGCAAAGCAGAAGCAAGCCTTTGCCTTTGAATCGAATCCTGCCCAGTGCATAGGCTGCCGTGACACCCATCAGCATGGCAAAGCCCACTGTCAGCACTGCCACCATGACCGAGTTGACCAAGCTTTTGCCAAAAGGCTGCACGCCTTCAAACAAGGCCGCGTAATTGCGCAAGTCGGCTTGATCCGGAATGATTTGCGTGTTGAACAGGGCCGTGCCAGTTTTCAAGGACGTTGAAATGGCGTAAACAAAAGGGTAGATGGAAATCAAGACCACCAAAGCCGAGGCGATGTAAATGAAAGCGGTGGTCCAAGGTGAACGCTTGTTCATTTGGCATCCTCCGACAATTTCACGCGGGCCAATTTCAAAAAGAGGATGGCCGTGAGCAAGATGATCAAAAACAAGGAAGTCGAGGCGGCTGAGCCATAACCCATGTTGCCGTACTCCACCATTTCACGGCGCACGAAGCCCGACATGCTGATGGTGGTGCTGCCGTTGGCCGTCAGCACATAGATCAAATCAAACACGCGCAGCGAATCGAGCAAGCGGAAGACGACGGCCACCAACAAAGGTTGGCGAATCAAAGGCAAGGTGATTTTCCAAAACACGCGCAATGGATGCACGCCGTCGACCCGTGCCGCTTCATAACAATCTTTGGGAACGGTTTGCAGGGCCGCCAAAATCAACAAAGCCATGAAGGGCGTTGTTTTCCAAACGTCTACCAACACCACGGTCCACAAGGCATAAGCGGGCTCTGCTGTCCAAGCAATCTTTTGAGAAATCAGGCCCAGCGCAAGCAGGTAGTTGTTGATCACACCAAATTGATCGTTCAGCATCCAGCCCCACATCTTGGCCGACACGATGGTGGGAATGGCCCAAGGCACCAACACGGCCGTGCGCACCCAGGCCCTGCCTTTGAACTCCTGGTTCAGCAGCAAGGCCACACCCAAGCCGGTCAGCGTTTCTAAAATCACCGAAACCACGGCAAAGCTGAAGGTGTTGCGAATCGAGACACCCCAGTCACCCGCCCAGAAGCCACCCTCTTCATTCGGGTTGAAAAACAACCCGTATTCGCCAAAGTAATTTTCCCAGCCCACAAATTCAGCAGCCGAGATGTCGTTGATGTTGATGTCCGTGAAGCTGAACCAAATGGAACGGGCTAAAGGCCAAACAGCCACGACCAGCATCAACAGCACCATGGGTGCCAAAAAAAGCCATGCGGTTTTAACTCTGGAATTCATGCGTCGTTCTTTCCGGCATCACCAGTGCTTGCGTCTGATTTGTTTCAGGCGCGATTCGAGCTTGGTCACGGCTTCTTCGCCCGTGGCGCGTTTGGACATCACTTCGTGTGCCGCATTCCAAAAGCTTTGGCTCACTTGCGGGTATTTCAGGCCCGTGGCGGTGGTGGGTCGGGCCACACTGTTGGCAAACACCTCGGCCAAGGCCCCCATGAATTCGTTGGCTTCCAGCACTTCTTTGTCTTTGTAGAGGGCTGGCAATGTGGGGTTGTACGAGCCATGAATGGCACGCGTTTTTTGCACCGCAGCGCTGGTCATGTACATCACCAAATCGGCCGCAATCGCAGGGTGCTTGGTGTATTTGGAGACACCCAACTGCCAGCCACCCAAAGCCGCTGCACTGGGGTTGCCTGGCAATTTGGCAACGCCCACTTTGCCTTTGACCAAGCTGTCATTTTTCTGCATCAAGGCCCATGCATAGGGCCAATTGCGCATGAAGAGTGCATTGGCATTTTGAAAAACACCACGCGCTTCCTCTTCCTCATAATTCAACACGCCTGCAGGGCTGATGCTGCCAATCCAAGAAGCGGCCAAGTTCAAGGCTTTCGCAGCTTGGGCATTTCGAATGGTGATCTCACCGTCCGCATTCACCACGGTGCCACCACCTTGTCCGCCCACCCATTCAATGGCGTTGCAAGTCAGTCCTTCGTAGGCTTTGGCTTGAAAGACAAAACCATGAAAATCGGTGTCGCCTTGAGCGCGCTCACCTGTTTGAACTTTCAACGCGGTTTGCGTCAACTCTTCCCATGTTTGCGGCACACGCAAGCCGTATTTTTTCAGCAAGTCTGAGCGGTAATACAGGAGGCCAGCATCGGTGTACCAAGGCATTCCCAGGAGTTTGCCGTTGACACTGTTGTTGGCAATGATGGCAGGAAAATGCTGCGCCTCGACCCCTTTGCTGTAAGGTTTGAGGTCAAGCAAATGGTCCTTCAACAAGCCTGGCCACACGGTGTCGATTTGCACCACATCAATGTCGCTTGATTTGGCAGCAAACAGTTGGCGGTAAAGCGCCAGTTTTTCAGTGGGGCTGTTGGGCGGAGAGAAATTTTTGATGGTGTTGCCTGTTTTGGCAGCCCAAGCTTGGGCATGCTTCAAACAAAATTCCACGTCGCTGCCACTGGGCCCGCACGTGATGGTGATTTCAACGGCGTGCGCAGAAAGTAGGGTGCTCATCACACCCAAGGCGAACACCCAAGGTGGCAAGCACCGCGCTAAATCTTTCAGCGTCATGCGAAGTCTCCGTCAAAAAAATGCCCCTTCAAGGTTGCCTCCCCTTCACAATGAACACCACGGCACTGCGTGCTGGAATGTTAAAACCGCCCGTGCTGGGGGTGTACTTGGCCTCTTGCCGAATGCGTTGATCGGCCGCATGGGCGTCAGCCAACACAGGATGCAATTCAAATGCTTGATGTGCCAGGTGCTGGGCACTGAAGTACTTGGCCTCAGGTGCGACGTTCACAAAATAAACCAAGGCTTGGAAGTCTTGCAGTCCGCGCCCGTCCAAGTGACCCACAACCAAACGCTGATCTGCCTGCAATTCTGTGTTCAAGAAAGTCAAACGATCTTGAATGGCCTGTGCCGATTTCAGTCGCAGCAATTCGGTACTGTGGCGAATTTTCAAGACATCGCGAAATGCATCTCGGGTCCAAGCAATGTCACGGGGCGTTGGAAGCAGATGTCGATTTTGCAGCAACGAAGCACTCAAGGCTTTGGCATTGTCACTGCCATGCATCTCGGGCACAGCGGCGCCGAAACCATTGTGCGTGTAAGACCAATCCAACAGGTTGAATGCATCACCCGAGTCATAGCTGTTGCCATCCAAAGATTTGGATCGCAAGATGTCCATGCCTGCATGAAAGTAGGCAATGCCTTGGCTGAAGGCCGTCAAAGCCGAAGCCAAATGCTGCACGCGTGCTCGCTCGGCGCTTGGGGTGTCCAGCGGTAACTTGTAAGCCAAACTGTCAAACAAAGTCAGGTTGTCGTGGTTCTCTGCATAGTTCACCACTTCGCTGGGTTGGCTGGCGTACCCCGTTGGTTGATCGCCGTAGGGGATGTCTTGCAAAGCCTTGATGCTGCCATCTGACGTCATCATGCGGTACGTTCGCAAAGAACCTGCCAAGCCTGCTCGGATTTGCGCTGCCACGCGCAACGATGTTTCTTGACCACTCACAAAGCCTGGCAGTCTCACCAAATTTTCAACGGCATCACTGGCGCCACCACCTCGGATCGCATCGCGCAAACGATCGTTGAATGTGCCAATGCCCGTGCCATTCAAGGACAACTGT
>RFVJ01000290.1 GCA_009928125.1 Betaproteobacteria bacterium | reverse complement strand
ACCGTGCGTGGCAGAAATGGTCACCAACACTTTGCGCGCATTGCGTTCTCCCAACCAGGCCACATCGATGGCCATGTCTTCACCTTGAAAACCTTTCTGTGGATGCAAACACACATCCATCTGCGCACCTACCGCATGCGCCGCTTTCAGAAACGACTGGCGAGCTTCCACATAATTTTCGGGAAAAGAATGGGCCACGGTTTACTCCGGCTGAATGCGGCTGGCCGCAACTTGATACAACTCACGTTGCGCTTTTAAATAATCTTTGGTTTGCGCAGGTGACAGGGATGGGGGTAATTCTGAGCCCAACTTCAGGACGAGCGCTTTCATGGAAGGCAATGCGTTGACTTGTAAAACAGCTTGGTTCATTTTTTGAACCACGGCATCGGGCGTGCCAGGCGGCGCAAACAAAGCCGCCCACACCAACATGTCGACACCCTTCAATGCTTGCGACTCGCCAAATGTGCCCACTTCCTTCACCAAGGGTACACGCTCTTTGCTGGAGACGCCTAAAACCTTCACACGCTTGGAAGAAATCATGGCCGCTGCAGTGGTCAACGTGGTGACCGCAAAATCGATTTGCCCGCTGATCAAATCCGAAATGATTTGCGCCCCGCCACGATAAGGAATGTGAACCATGAACGTTCCGGTGCGCTCTTTGATCACTTCAGACATGACATGACCAAATGAACCAATGCCTGCAGAACCAATGCTGTATTTGCCAGGACTTTTTTTCACCAAAGCAATCATTTCGTCAATCGTATTGGCAGGGAAATCAGGCCGCGTCACAATGCCCACAGGTGCAGCACCGACCATGGCCACAGGCACAAAGTCTTCGGTTTTGTAATTGACAGCTTTGTTGATCATGGGAATGAGCAAGGATTCGCTCAAACCGCCATAAGCAAAGGTGTAACCATCGGGTGAGGCCCGCAATAACTTCTGCATGCCGATGGCGCCACCCGCACCGGCCACGTTGTCGGCCACAAACGAAGCATTCAGAATCTTGCTCAACTCGCCGGCCAAAATACGCGTGCCAATGTCTGAAGAGCCGCCCGCTGTGAAGGGCACAATGATGCTCACAGGTTTGTTGGGATAGGCCGATCCACTTTGTGCCCAAGTATTCAGCGTCAGGGCTGAGGGCAATGCCATGACACTTGAGAGAAGGGTACGGCGTGTCAAGCCGCGTGATATGGAAGCCATGTGCATCTCCGTTTCTAAGCCTCGTGTCGCCGTGCCATCGCCAAGCGATCCATGGAACAAAGCATAATGCCTAGAACGGGCCACCTCAAGGCGCGCCCACCAAAAAAACAGGCGGTTTGCATCCCCTTGACAGGGCGCAATACCGCCTGAGTTGTTAAAGCGCCAATGGCGCTGTCTTCCTGCTGTGAATTAAGCCGCAGCCTTGACCTTCAAACGCCATGCATGCAACAAAGGCTCGGTGTAACCGCTGGGTTGCTCTTTGCCTTTGAACACCAAATCGCAAGCAGCTTGGTACGCCTTGGAGGTTTTGAAATTGCCGGCCATCTTTTGGTACAAAGGATCGCCTGCATTTTGTTGGTCCACCACAGCGGCCATGCGCTCCATCGTGGCCTTCACTTGCGCTTCGGTCACCACGCCATGCGCCAACCAGTTGGCAATGTGTTGGCTGCTGATGCGCAAGGTAGCACGGTCTTCCATCAAGCCCACACCATGGATGTCGGGCACTTTAGAGCAACCCACGCCTTGGTCCACCCAGCGCACCACATAGCCCAAGATGCCTTGTGCGTTGTTGTCGAGTTCGTCTTGCTTGTCCTTCGCAGTCCACTCGGCCGCTTGTGCCTTGGTGACCACAGGGAACTGCAACAACTTGTTCAAGGTTTCTTCGCGCAGGTCTTTGGCATTTTGTTTGCTGATGGTTTTTTCCATCTGCTTTTGCAATGCAGGCACATTCACTTGGTGATAGTGCATGGCGTGCAATGTGGCTGCTGTGGGGCTTGGCACCCAAGCCGTATTGGCGCCCGCATTGGGATGACCAATTTTTTGCTTCAACATGTCAGCCATCAAATCGGGCATGGCCCACATGCCCTTGCCAATTTGCGCACGACCGCGCAGACCGGCTTGCAAGCCCACGGCCACATTGGCCTTTTCGTAAGCACCCAACCAAGTGCTGCCTTTGATGTCGCCCTTGCGCATCACGGGACCCGCCAACATGCAAGTATGCATTTCGTCGCCAGTGCGGTCCAAGAAACCGGTGTTGATGAAGGCCACGCGTGACTTTGCAGCGGCAATGCAAGCAGCCAAGTTGGCGCTGGTGCGGCGCTCTTCGTCCATGATGCCCA
>RFVJ01000289.1 GCA_009928125.1 Betaproteobacteria bacterium | reverse complement strand
CACGCCCAACACCGAGCCGCGATAACGGCCTAGCACTTCACGCCTTGCAAATTGCCAAATCAAATTGCGATGCCCCAAAGGCAGTGCAAAGTGTTTCAAAAAAGTAGAAGCAAATGCAAACATGTTCATGGGGCCTGTGTTCAGTCCGCTGATTTTTCGGCCAACTGCTTCAGTTTGCCAGCATCCACTTTCAAATCATCGCCATCGCGCGCCAAAGCGCCTTGCGATTGCAGCACCTGAAACGCCCTCGTGACGGTTTCGCGGGTGAGGTTGACCATGATGGCGATCTCTTGGTGGGTGGGCGCATTGGCAATCAAAGAAGGGTTTTTGCCTTCTTTGGACAGGTTTTGCAACAAGGCGCAAATGCGCTGCAGCGGGCTGATGATGCCCAAAATCTGGCGTTGGTTGGCTTGGTCGCGAATGCGCTTGGTCAGACCCGAAGTAATGGCCTCGATGGCCTGGGGCGAACCAAAAATGTGCGAACGAACATCGCGGGCAGGCACCATCACCACTTGCGACTTTTTGGTGGCAATGACCACCTCGGGGGAGGGCAGGCCGTCCAGCACCGAGATCTCGCCAAAGTACTGACCTTCTTCAATAAAGTGAAGGCCTACTTCACGGCCGTCTAGCGTAAAGTCTATGGCTTGCAGCCTGCCTTCCAGCAAAAACATCAAGCTGCTGGAGGGCTTGTCTTTGGCCAAAACCACCTCCCGCTTTGAAAAAGCGTGTGTGCTGGAGTGGGTGGCAAGACTGGCCAATGCCTCTGTGGAAAACAGACGCATCAAGCTGAATTGCTGCAAAAGCGACGGGTGAATGGCCATGGTTTGAACCCCGTATCTTAGGGGTTATTCAAGCAACTAGACCCTGCTTGGGTTTGGCTTGTTTTTCGGGGCGTGTGATCTTGCGCACATCTTGGAGGGTCTTTGTTTTTTATACTGCCAGCCTATATTGCGTTCAAAAATGAATATTCAAGCCATTTCAGCAAGCACAGTTCACGCGCCCGCCAGCTTGGCCCGGGTCGGCGGGGCTGTTGCTTTGTGGTGCTTGGCGCTGTTTTTCTGCGCATTCACACCATGGGTTCATGCGGCCCAGGTAGTGGGCGAGGTAACCCTCATCATTGGCAAGGCCAGCATTGAGCGGTCCTCCGGCAATTCTGAACCCCAAAAAGGCGGCTCCGTTCAAGAAGGCGATGTCATTCGCACCAACGACAACGGCCATGTGCACATTCGGTTCATCGACGGTGCCCTTGTCAGCGTTCGACCCAACTCCGTTTTCCGCATTCATGAGTTCAAATACAGCCCCTCAGACCCTGCGGCCTCGGTGGTGCGTCTCAGTTTGGATGCGGGCGAGGCGCGCTCTATTTCGGGTGCTGCAGCGCAAGCCGCCAAAGAACGTTTTCGCCTTAACACCCCTTTGGTGGCCATTGGCGTCAAAGGCACCGACTTTGTCACCCAGGTTTCCAAAGATGTCATTCGCGTCACTGTCAACCAGGGCGCCATTGTCATGGCACCCTTCGACAGCCTTTGCAAGGCCGACGCCTTGGGCATTTGCAACACCCTCAGGGCCAAAGAACTGACAGCAGAAATGCTGGGGCAAGCCCTGGTGTACCGCTTGGGCTCGCCCGACCCCAGTTTCCAAAACGTTGGCAAGCCTGGCCAAGCCGACAGCACCAAATTGCTCCAACTCGACCGACAAGTTCGTGAGGCCGCCGATAAACCCTTGGCGTCCGACACGGAAGCCAAAAACCCCCTCAACGCTGTGGGCAGCAACCGCCTCATTTGGGGTCGTTGGGCGCGCGATCCCATTGCCAACGACCAGCTAACCGTTCCTTTCCTAGAAGCCATGCGCGGCAACGAGGTCACAGTGGGCGATGGCTACTACTTTTTGTTCCGTGAGCCCAGCCAAATCAATTTGCTGCCCACGCTCAGTACCAAAACAGACTTTGGCTTGAAGTCCTCTTCGGCCTACTACCGCAATGCAGCCAACGAAATGGTGCCTGCCACGGTCGTCTCGGGTTCCTTGTCCATTGACTTTGGTGCCAAAACCTTTGCCACCCAATTGGGCTTGAGTGCCGAGGGCACCGGCCTACAAAGCTTCAGTCAATCAGGCAGCATCAATCCCAACACGGGCATTTTCTTGGGTCGTGCGGGCCCAGAGGCTGCCCCAAGCAGCAGCCTGGCTGGCGCCATTTCATTGGACGCCCGTCAAGCCGGTTATCTGTTCAAAACCCAAATTGGTCGTGGCTCCTTTGTGGGCGCCACCCTTTGGGGCCGTTAAGCGAGTCCATCATGAAACTGGACACCCTGCTCAAAAAACCGCTGTGGCTGTATGCCGCCGTG
>RFVJ01000288.1 GCA_009928125.1 Betaproteobacteria bacterium | reverse complement strand
AATGCCAGCTTGCCCGCTATTTTTGACGGCGCTAGGCAGGAGCGAGAAGCGCGCGCTGCAGTGCCTGCCGGTACTCAAATCAATGAACTGGTCGTGAATGAAAAACGCTTTCAATTCACAGAACCCACCGACCCCTTGTTTTACAACAGAACGCAAGTGAACAAGGCCATTGCGTGGCGTTTGGCAAGTTGCAGCAGCGATGCGATTGAGCAGCCCTTGTTGGCCCGCATGACTGAATTCTGGTTCAACCATTTCAACGTCTATCAACAAAAGGGAACGGTGCGTCCCTTTGTGGGGCACTACACCCTCCATGTTGCACGCGCCCATGCATTGGGCAAGTTTGAAGATTTGGTGATGGCCAGTGCAAAACATCCCGCCATGCTCTATTACCTCGACCAGTGGCTCAGTGTCAGTCCGCAAGCGGCGAGGGCAGGACAAAATGCTCGCGGACTGAATGAAAACTATGCGCGTGAGTTGATGGAACTTCATACCCTCGGCGTCAACGGTGGCTATACTCAAAATGACGTGCGAGAGCTGGCCAAGGTTTTGACGGGATGGACCATTGCGCCCCGCGCTCCCAATGGTTTTCAATTTGTGATGCGTTTGCACGAATCGGGTACCAAAACTGTCATGGGTCAAAGCGTGCCGAGTTCAGCGCAGAAGATGGGTCAACAAGAAGGCGAACAGATCATCCGCTTTTTGGCCAATCACCCCTCTACAGCGCAACGTGTCGCCAAACGGTTGGCTGAATATTTTGTAGCCGATGTACCGCCGCAAGACTTGGTGAACGCCATGACACAAAAATTCTTGTCTTCGGGGGGTGACATCTACGAAGTGATGAAGGTGATGCTGAACCACGATGCCTTTTGGAATCCTGAGTACAAACTGTACAGAACACCCATTGATTTTGCGTGCGCCAGTTTGCGCGCTCTCAATGCAGGTCAAGATCGAACCAAGTGGTTACAAGCCTTTGGCTATGCGGCAGTGGCGGGGCAAGGCATTCAAAATTGGCTCACACCGGATGGGTATGCCTTCAACGCTGCGACATGGTTGACCCCAGAAGCGCTGACACGGCGCATTGATTTTTCACTCAACATTGCCAGAAATACACCAGAGCGATCAGACCTCTATGGCTACTTGAGTGACAGCAGTCTTCAGGCTGTCATGAAACAGCCACCAGCACAGAGAATGGGCTTTGTCTTGGGCAGTTCAGAGTTTGTATTCAAGTAGCAAGGGTGGTGCAATTCACATGATGCAAACGCGACGACAAGCCATTTTGCAGTCATTGAGTGCCGGCGCATTTGCGCTACAGGGTCTGCATGCCATGGCCGCAGATGAAGACCCCAAAGGTCGCTTGGTGCTTGTCTTTTTGCGAGGTGCTTACGATGGTCTGTCCATGTTGGTGCCCCATGGCGATCCACGCTACGCGCAAATCAGACCTACCATTGGCATTCCCAAACCCGATGGCTCTCTCCAATCCGCTTTGACATTGGACGACACCTTTGGCTTGCATCCAGCATGTTCTGGACTGCTGCCACTTTGGCAGCAAGGTGTTTTGGCTGCCATCCCTTGCGCCGGATCACCTGACCCAAGTCGTTCGCACTTTGATGCGCAATACCATTGGGAAACTGGCAAGCCTGGTTCTAGTTCACCTTCTGCGGGCCGGCAGTTGTATGCAGGTGATGAGAAGTTGGCCAGTACCATGATGGAGGGGGCGAACAACCGCATGGCCACCGCCGCCATGTTGAAACCAGCCAACATGGTCAATGAACAACAAGCTGCTAACAATGGTGCCGGTTCACCTCAGGGTCTGTCATTGGATGCCAAACACCTTGGGGCCCTGATGCGCCAAAACAGACAATTGCAGTTGGGTTTCTTGTCATCCGGTGGTTGGGATACCCACATCAACCAAGGTAGCGTCACAGGTCAATTGGCGAACAATTTGTCCAACCTGTCTAATACCTTGTTGCAGCTGCGGGCCGCTTTCAGTGAGCCCAAGGATGTGGTGATCGTGGCCAGTGAGTTTGGCCGCACCTGTGCAGAAAATGGCACGCGCGGAACTGACCATGGCCACGGCAACGTGATGTGGCTCATGGGCAATGGCGTCAAAGGGGGGCAGTGGCATGGTCGCTGGGACGGCTTGGCGGCAGACAAGCTTAACGAGGGCCGAGACCTGCCAGTTCATCACGACTTCAGAGCCGTGTTCGCGCAAGCATTAACGCATTCTGTGGGCGTAACAAAGGGAAAAATTCAGGAAATTTTTCCAACTTATCAATGGGATTCTGCTTTGGATACGTTGTTCAAAAGCTAACGAACACACGCATAACTAGCGGCCAACTC
>RFVJ01000287.1 GCA_009928125.1 Betaproteobacteria bacterium | reverse complement strand
GACATGACATATTCGCCCTGCTTTTCACCTTTGGGCGCAATGTTGAATGGCGAATAGTCCATGACAGATGCAGCAATGCCATGGATTTTTGTATATTCCGCATCGTGAACTTTTTTCAAGTCATTCAATGTAGAAGCCCTGAAGTTATGGCGTAACCCAATGGTGTGGCCAACTTCATGCATGATGGTCCTCTTCAAATATGCTTTTGCCAAAGCTTCAGCCTCAGGACCATCCAACTCAACACCTCTGGCCTCCAACAAATCTAAAGCGTAATTGAGTTCTTGCGCAGAAGTCTCAGCCTCCTCACATATTTCACCATCCTGCCCACGAGGTCTGGCCAAATCATCAACTACCCACCGTCGTGCACTGCGCGTAAAACCATCTGACATGCCAATGTCAGCATCTAAGATTTCACCGGTTCGCGGATCTGCATGCGAAGGTCCTATTGCAAAACCTACATCTGCACCCGTAAACCACCGAATGGATGCATGACGTGCGTCCATGTTATTGAAGTCGTCATTGTCTTGCTGTTGTTTTACAACCAACGCGTTTTTAAAACCTGCTTTTTCGAAAGCCTTGTTCCATTCCAGAACACCTTCTGTCACAGTTGCTCGATATTTCAAAGGTATGTTTTTATCAAGCCAATAAACAATAGGTTCTTTAGGCTCAGAAACAACCGCAGAAGGATCCTTCTTTTCCAATCGCCAACGTTTCAAGTAATGTGTTTTCGATTTAATTTTGGCATCTGAAGTTAAGTCAGAACGAGCAACAGTAAAGAAGCCGACTCGCTCATCTGCCAATCTTGTAGCCATAGGTTCAGGCAACGGCATCATGCTGTAATAGAAAGATACAAACATGCTGCGAGGGTCTGGCGTGGCAGTGGGCGGAGGCGGCGTTGGCACAGGCGAAGGCATCATCGGTGGCGCCGATAACTTAGGCACTGCAAAATGGGCTCTTACTTCCAAACCTGTTAGTAATGGCGTGTTCTTGGTAGAACTGAAAGAGGTGTTTCGAGTATCAAGACTGAATGGCATGCGAAACGCGTATTCCAAGCCTGTTTGATAACCCGGAATGTCCGAGAACAACAGCGCATTGGCCTCAATCAAAATGGACTTGGTTTCAGGATTCGGTGCTGACACGACAGCCGCGCTGCTCAACAAACTGTCAGAGAAAGACTCAGACACAAACTGCGCTTGCGGTGTGCCCTCTTTGGCAAAGAACTGTGTATTTTTGGCAATCAACTGAACCTGATTGCCCACCTTTTGAAACTCTACGATCTTTGCGCCACCCATCTGGCTGCCGTACAAACCACGCTCGCCAATGGAGCGTGGCACGTTGTAGGAAAAGAAGAACGGATTGCCCAATTGAGAAGGCAAGATTTCAAGCCAAACCTTTTCGTCCTTTTGGTGCAATGTGAAAAAGCCGGGCGTGGACTTGGCGTCTTTCAGTATGTCTTTCATAGGCCGCAGAACACCGGGAGCGGCTGGTGGTGTGGCAGGCGCAGCAGCGGGTGCCGACCCGTTGGCTGGCGGTGTTGCAGGTGCAGCAGGCGATTGCGCTTGCACTGAAGACCAGGCCCATAAACTCAAACAAGCTGCCGACAAGAGTGAATGTTTAAAACGGTTTAATTGACATGCAATGCGAGCCATAAGGAGTCCAAGTTCAGAATTTGAATGATTTGCGCATTCTAAAGAGGCCCTCACTGGGGTTAATACCAAGCCCTGATGGGCTTAGGGTTAAGTTTCAACAGTGCTGACCCCATTGTGAAGAACAGGGTTTGCACGTGTCATGCATTGGCTCACAAACTTGCACAATCTAGGCATGTCGACACTCATCTTGATCAACCCTCATGCGGCAGGCGGGCGGGCCCGGCGGCTGTTGCTGCCTTTGGATGTTTGGCTCACTGCGCTTGGACTTGCGCAGAAGCCCGACATCGTGATGCCCGAAAGTTTGCACGAAGCGCACCATGCGATTGCCGAGCGCCCCCAAGGGTCAAAGATTGTGGTGGTGGGTGGTGATGGCACCCTGAATCAAATGCTGCCCATCCTGATCAGCGGCAAGCACGTGATTGGCTTGGTGCCTTATGGAAGTGGTAATGACTGCGCACGTGCTTGGGGTTTGCACAAGTTGTTTTGGCAGGACGCACTGTCCTTTGCGTTGAGTGGTTCAGCCAGGGCCATCGATGTGGGGCGCATTCAATTGAACTATCGAGATCTGCACTATTTCCACTCGAGTTTGGCCGTAGGCTTTGATGCATCTGTGGGCAATCGCGCTTTGGCGGGCCCTAAGTTTTTAAGAGGCCTACCAAGGTATTTGTTGGCCACATTGCGCGAACTATTG
>RFVJ01000286.1 GCA_009928125.1 Betaproteobacteria bacterium | reverse complement strand
TCGCCACGCGGCAGCTACCAATGCAAAGATGGGCTCTGGGTGTCAATGTCAGGCTCTACAGACACCATGGCGAAACGGGTGTTTGAAGCGATAGGTCAAGCCGAACTTTTTGAAGACCCGCAATTCAAAACCAACGATGCTCGACTGGCAAATGACATAACTTTGGACAAGATGATTGCAGATTTCATGTCGAGTTTGAATCAAGCCGAATGCCTAGCGCATTTTCGCCGACACGGCGTCACCGTGGGCCCCATCTACAACGCAGCACAATTGCTCAAAGATGATCATGTCAAGCAGCGTGGCGCCTACGTTCAGCTCGAGAAAAAAGCAAATGACAAAGCTGTGGTGATGCACCATGTCACACCTAGATTGCAGGGCACGCCTGGCAGCATCAGAAGAGCAGCACCCCTTTTGGGGGAACATACAAAAGAGATATTGGAGGCCCTGGGCAGTTCAACACTAGAGCTTGAAGCTTTGGTCCGCCAAGGGAATGTTGTATGCAAATAAATCAATTTCGGTCATTGCTGTTTGTGCCAGCAACCTCAGAGCATCTTTGGGAAAAGGCATCGCAAAGGGGCGCTGACGCGGTGGTTGTCGATCTTGAAGATGCAATCCCCCTGAACAAGAAAGCCTTGGCCCGCAGCTTAGCGCCAAAAGCCATTCAGCTTTTGAAAGACAAGGGCGCGAAAGTTGTATTGCGCGTTAACAGCGACCCCACACTTTGGCAACAGGATCTACTAGGCATGCCATTGCATCACCTGAGTGCCATCATGCTGCCTAAGGTTGAAACAAAAGATCAGGTAGAAGCTTTCTCAATGGCCCTTGCCACCTTATCTGACGGCATACCACCCCCCATCGCTGCGCTTCTTGAGACTCCCCTTGGTGTATTGGCAACTGCGCAGATTGCAGGGCATCCTGCCCTTTGTGCATTGGGTTTTGGTGCAGAGGATTATTCTGGTTCCATCGGTGTTCATCCCAACCCCTTGGCATTGACTTGGCCCGCGCAGCAAGTCATTACTGGGGCCCATGCCTATGGCCTGCAATGCTGGGGAATGGCAGGCAGCATTGCCGAAGTCCATGACCTAGAAGCTTTTACAAAAAGCGTTGAGTTGGCGCGCAACATTGGGTTTACTGGATCGGTGTGCATTCACCCCAATCAAGTGGCCATTGTGAATCGCGGTTTTTCGCCTTCCGCTGCAGAACTTGAATGGGCGCAAAAAGTGGTCGACGCAGATCAATCTGCACGCGCAAAAGGACTTGGCGCAGTGCTCTTGGACGGCAAGATGATTGACAAGCCCATCGTGAACAGAGCGCAACGTTGGTTGGCCGCTCGGGCAGCATGACCAGCACCCCAACCCATTGGGTCACTGTTTGGACCGCTTCAGCACAAGGCGCCTATCCCGTCGGTTCTGCTGTGGCGCAACCCGACCTCAGCATGGCCATCCCCCAGCCCGAAAAGGGCTTGGTGAATCAGTCTTTTCGCATTCCGCTGAAGCCTGCATTGCCTGCAAGCAAGTTCAGATTCCGAATCAACAACGTCTTTGGCAATCAAGTCCTGCGCCTTAATGACTTGAAGTTGAGTTTGCATTTGGGGGGTGGTGCATTGGTACCCGGCAGCAGTGTTGTCATGGCAGACATGGTCATTGAAGCGGGCACGACAGCATGGACACAAGGCATTGAACTGCCAGCCCTGAATCAGGGCACCTCCATCCCATCAACCGAAAGGGCGCTTGTGTTGAGTGGCTGGGTTGAGGGTGAAAGTGGCCCCATCACATGGCATGCCAAAGCCATGGCCACCTCTTATTTATCGCCACCTCATACGCGGGTCGATGCAGACGACTTCTCTGAATTGAAGTTTCCTTTTTCCACCACCTCTTTGTTTTTTCTCGATGCAGTCGACGCCGACCTGCCTGATAACTGTCATGCCATTTTGGCTTTTGGCGATTCACTGACCGATGGCACGTTCACAACCTTAAACGGATTTGACAGGTGGACAGATGTCCTTCAACGCCTGCTCTTCTTGCATGGGCGCTCCAATTGGGCTGTACTGAATGGAGGCATAGGAGGTAATCAGATCTTGGGCCCATACAGCACGGAGACGCCGTGGCGAGGTGGCCAGGCGGCCCTCCAAAGATTGGACCGAGATGTCCTCAGTCTGTCGGGCATCAAGACGGTCATTTGGTTAGAGGGCATCAATGACTTCAGTGAAAACGGCAATGCGGAAGTCAATGCCGTTCAATGGGGTGTGATTCAAACGGTCAAGCGCATGCAAGCAGCTGGCATCCGCGTCATTGGTGCTACGCTACCTTCTGCGTTCAAAAGCACGCGCCAAGGTCATGGCAGTTTGCTGCAAGATCAAAAAAGAAAAGC
>RFVJ01000285.1 GCA_009928125.1 Betaproteobacteria bacterium | reverse complement strand
GTAGTCGCCCATGGGGTTGTATCCGCCTGCATCTACTGAGCCGTAGCTGGAAGGGTCGAATTCAACTTTTGAGCCGAACTCTACCAAAGTAACTAAATCTGAAAATGCACTGATTGCTCTGATGGCCCATGTCGTCACCATGCCTCCACCTTGCACTTCATTCAATTCATCTATGTTCAAACTTCTCATTTCACTCTCCTGGTTGTGCTGAAAAAATCGTTTCAGCGGCGATGTCTGGCTCGAAAAAAGAGGCAACAAGCAAAGTGCTTGCATTGACTGCTGCATGTATGACGCTTGAAAGTAACAAGGCTTTGTGTGTTCCCAATTCCAATTTGTGCAAGTCGTACTGTTTTAAAAAAATATAAAAAAACGCGTAGAGCGTCAAAACTCTGAAGAGAACAGGCAACGGAAATTCTTTGGGAGTGATGAAGTGAAGTGCTGTGAGCAATGACGGGGCTAATAAAAACATGACCTTGCGGTTGAATAACTTTTCAAAAACGGCTGCTGACCCAATCAATAAAAGATTTTCGAAATAAGGTGCAATGAGCAGGCTGATGAAAATGATCTTTTCAATGGACATTGGGTTTGTGCCATCGGCTTCAAAGTTGACATTGCAAAATAAAAGTATCAGTGACAAATAGATGACCTGGAAGACAACAAGACCCACAGTGACATCGATAAAGCCATGTCGGTTGAGATGCGAAGCCCTGATTTTTTGAACGATGTTCATGATGTTTGCTGTCGTGCGTGAATGGCCAGAAGTGGCTCGAAAATCCATTCCCAAATGCCCCGAACATCGTGAATGACATCGGCTTCGAGGGTCATGCCGGGGCGAAGCAAGTGTTGTTCGCCAAACGCCACAACATGCTGTGATGCCAAGGCCACTTGAATTCGGTAGAGCGGTTCGTTGCTTTGGGTTGATGCCAGCAGTGCATTGCCTTGGCCATGCGGCAAGTCTTGGGGAGCGATGGGCGTGCCGCTGATTTTGACGACGCGGCCTTTGGCCAAACCAAATTTTTGATACGGATAGGCGGCAAGTCGCAACCATACTTCTTGCCCAGGCTGAATGAAGCCGGCTGTGCGCGTGGGTGCAAACAGCGCTGCGATCAGTGGCGCGTGGGCTTGAAGTTGTGGGGGTTGGGGTTCCGTTTGGGGCACCATGCTGGCGATGGTTTGACCCGCTTGAATCACTGCGCCCAAGGGCAAATGGAGCGTGCTGATTTGCCCCGCTTGTGGCGCCAACACGCTGCTGGTTTTGCGCAATTGATTTTCGGCCGTTTCTTGATCGAGGCTGGCCAGGCTGCGATCGACTTGGAGCAGGTCGATGGCCCCTTGTTTTTGCAGGTTGTTCAATTCGGCTTGAGCAGCGCGGTGTTCACGCGTGAGTGCTGTGCCATTGCGCTGTGTATTTTCTAAGCGGGATTGCAGGTCGATGAGTTCTTCTTGTTTGTTTTGCGCCTGGATGTCGGAAACAAAACCCTCGTGGGCCATTTGTTCAAAGCGGCGCCATGTTTTGTGCGCCAACTCGACTCGGCGTTTGGCAAGGGCTTGCTCTTGGGTGGCTTGTTCGGACTCGAGTGACAAGGAGCGAATGCGCTCGGTGATGTGCAAGAGGCGCTGTGCGTGCTGAGACTGGCGAGAGGCGCGCTCTGACAGCAAGGTGGTGCGGCGCTGTGCCAAATGAGAGGCCAGCAATGCGGAGGCGCTGCCCTCGGGCGTGGCTTTGTCGGTGTTGATGACAAACAGCGTTTGGCCTTGTTGAACCCACTCGCCTTCTTGCACGGTTTGCGACAGCAAAACGCCGGCGGTGGGAGCACTCAATTCGAGCGTGCCCATTTGTGCCATGAGGATGCCCGGCACACGCACTTTGCGTGCAACTTTGCCCCAAGCGCCAAATGCCACCAGGGCACCTGCAAGGGCCAGCGCCACAGCGGCCACGAGGCTAAAACGCGGATGGTGTGCCAAGTGAATGCCGCCTAGCCAAGAAGCTTGCTTGGCTTGGGTGACTTGGCGGCGAAAAAGTGGGGTGTGCATGGGTCCTTGAAAGAAAGAACCCTCACAATACGCATTTGAGATGTTTTGGTGTTTGCATTGACTTGCAAAATCACCGACCTGAAACCGATTGAAATTTCACCATGCTTCAGTACCAAACCGTTCCTGTCACGCCTTTTCAGCAAAACTGTTCTTTGATTTGGGATGACCAAACACGTCAAGCGGCTGTGATTGATCCAGGCGGTGATTTGGATTTGATCTTGGCGGAAGTGGCCAAGCACCAACTCAAGTTAGAGCAAATTTGGCTGACGCATGCCCACATTGACCATGCGGGTGGCACAGCGGTATTGGCGCGCAATTTGAACTTGCCGATCGTGGG
>RFVJ01000284.1 GCA_009928125.1 Betaproteobacteria bacterium | reverse complement strand
ACGAGGATCAGAACCTCGACATGCCCTGCCACGCGTCCGAACCCATGTCGAAACCAGTGCAGCCCCAAGTTTCGTATTTTAGGCCGATTCTGCAATTTGCAAGGGGTCATTTGCGAGCAACGCGTCCTTATTTGCGCAATGCCTCTAAAACCGCACGCTCTGAGGGGGTGGTTCTGCCCGTATCTTGGATCAAGGCTTCGGCTTCTTGAAAGCCGTCGCTTTGCACCAAGCTTCGCAAGGCGCTGACCTCTTGGCGATATTTCTCAAGAATTTGCTGGGCATTCAGGTGACCCAAGCCCAGACGGCCTTTGACATTCATTTCATGCTTTACCCGCTCCATGATGCGGTTCACGTCTTGCTCGGTAAGGTGCAGACGCTCGGCTTCGACATTAAGGGCGTTGCGATCGGTGTGAGAGATTTGACCTCGGGCTAAGACGTCACGAAATTCGTTTTCAAAAGTTTCACGGTCAATGCGCAATTGGTCGGTGAAGTCACGAAATTCGTTTTCAAAAGTTTCACGGTCAATGCGCAATTGGTCGGTGAAGGCTGAGGCCATCAAGCCAGCGGGAATGGCAAAGATGCCAATGCCAATGAGGCTGATGATCACGGTCATGGCGCGTCCCAGAGGGGTAATTGGCGAAATATCGCCATAACCCACACTGGCCAAGGTGATCACAGCCCAGTACATGGCATCTGGGATGGTGTTGAATTTGTCGGGCTGCGCGTCGTGTTCTAACTCATAGCCTAAGCTGGCTGTGAGCACCACCAGCAGCAGCATCATGAAGGCAGAAGCCATCAGCACGCGCTTTTCTCGCTGAATGGCTTTGAGCAAGGTGTTCAGGGTGCCTGTGTAGCGCGTGACTTTGAGCAAGCGCGTTAAACCAGGTCAATGAGTGCAGGAATGCTCACCAGGTATTTGAGTCGACCTTTGACGGGATCGCTGTATTGCGGCGACTCACAACTTGCGTAGGCTCTGGCCAAGTACTCAACAGTGAACAACGAGAAGGTGGCAATTTCCAAAACTTCAAATTCATATTTGAACAGGGCATGGATGGCTGGCACCGTTTCCAACACGATGCACACCACCGAGACCAGCACCGACCCAATGATCAGTTGATCGATGTAGCGGTGCAGTGGCCCTGAGTAAGGTGTGGCATGGAGCAGCGCGTAGACCTTTTGCCGAAACGTACGGTCTTTGTTTTTACGTGCAAAGAATTTGATGGCCGACAGCAAAGCGCCCACCACATTGATTTTGCGAAAAAAGACACGCATCAAGTCAGGCTCTCGATCCGACCAAATCGCACCATGGTGTTGCCCACTGCAAAGCGTTTGCTGCGCGTGGGCATGACCAATACGGCGTTGTCGTAGGGCGTGCGCAGGGTGTGGCCAGCGTCTTCCGCCAAGGCCTTGCCTGCCTTGTCAATCACTTCTAGGCCGTTGTAAATGTCTAGCCATTCAAAGTCGAGCGACTTGGCGGCATACCCTTCAGTAACCTGCACTACTTTTTGCTCAACAGGTGGCAAGCTGCATCGAGCATCAACCCACTGCGCATCGGCAACGCCCGTGACTTTTAAAAACTTCAGGGTGGTTTCTCGGGCGATTTGCTCGCAGGCTTTTTCCCAATGTTGGCCAGCTTCTAGCAAGATGGCGGTGTTGTGTTTGTGAGGGTCACCAAAGGCTGCGCGCTCAATCATGCGCAGGCCATTGGCGTGACCTGTGTCCATCATCAGCCACTCGGGCAAGCCGATTTTGGCAGAGAGATTGACTGATTTTTGCCCGCCTTTGGGACGCACGCCACACACCATCAAGGGGGCACTGGGCGCGCTCATGGAATGCAAGTCGAGCAGGTAGTCGGCGGTGTCGATGTAGGCCACCAGTTCGCGCGCGCGTCGCAGCTCCACGCTGTCACGGGGGCCATTGAGCACCTCGTCAGACCAGACACGGTTGAAGTCTTCTTCGACATAACGGTTGCCATCTGGATTTTGCGGATCCCACATGGCATAGGCCGCTACGTTGGCAAAGATGAAGGACACCACACCCCTTGTAGGTTGGAAGTTTTGCTGGAACAAATAATCGAGGGTGATGGCACCACTCAATTCGTTGCCGTGCGTCAGGGCTTGAACAATCACGTGCGGGCCAGGTTTGCCAGAGTCCAGTCGGGTCACGTAATCAATGCCCACATTGCCTTGGCGGTAAGCGCTGATGTCGGGTGCTGTCAGCTCAACTTTGAGTGGGGGTGGCGCGATGCTCATGGTGCGATTACTTTGCAGCTTTGGATTTGGCGAACTGTGCCAACACAGCGGTCAGTTGTTGAAGATCTTGCGCCAACTTGTCGTAGTTGGCACCTTTGCCACGTCCGGTAGCGTCGGTGTACAAGCGTTTGTTCAGCTCAA
>RFVJ01000283.1 GCA_009928125.1 Betaproteobacteria bacterium | reverse complement strand
GGCGCCTCGGCTGATCTCACCCAAATCGGACTTGGGTGCATAAGGCAAGTTTTGACGCGACAACAACAAGGCGGTGGGACGGTCTTTGTTTTCCAAAGCCACGGCCCATGCCACAGTGGTCTCGGTTGTGTCGGCAGGACGCCACACATCAAGACCTGGAATCAAGCGCAAGCTGGCCGCGTGTTCGATCGACTGGTGTGTGGGGCCGTCTTCGCCCAAGCCAATCGAGTCGTGCGTGAAAACATGGATCACGCGTTGCTTCATCAGCGCCGCCATGCGAATGGCGTTGCGGGAGTAGTCGCTGAACGTGAGGAAGGTGCCACCATAAGGAATGTAACCACCGTGCAAAGCCACGCCATTCATGATGGCCGCCATGCCAAATTCGCGCACACCGTAATTGATGTGACGGCCCAATTGGCCTTTGTCGTTCTTCACCACATCGCCGGCCAAGTTCATGCGCAAAGCGGGTGTTGAAGAGGTGTTGGTGAGGTTGGAGCCTGTGAGGTCGGCAGAGCCACCCAACATTTCTGGCAATGCAGCAGTGAAGGCTTCCAAGGCCAATTGGCTGGCCTTGCGGCTGGCCACGGTTTCGGCTTTGGTGTGTGCTGCAATGACGGCGTCGACAGCGGTTTGCGCAAAGTTCTTGGGCAATTCGCCTTTCATGCGACGCACAAATTCTTTGGCCAATGCGGGGTGTGCCGCTTTGTAGGCCGCAAAGGCTTTGTTCCATTCTGCTTCGCGTGCGGCACCGCTTTGCTTGGCATCCCAGTTGGCGTAGACATCTTTGGGAATGACAAAGGGTTCGTGCGTCCAGCCCAACGCTTCGCGTGTGAGTTTGATTTCTTCTGCGCCCAAGGGTTCGCCATGAGCCTTGGAGGTGTTGGCACGGTTGGGGCTGCCTTTGCCGATCGATGTTTTGCAAACGATCAACGTGGGTTTGTCGGCGCTGTTTTTGGCATCCGCAATGGCTTTGGACACAGCCGCAGCATCATGGCCGTCCACGGCATCAATGACATTCCAGCCGTAGGCGGCAAAACGTTGCGGCGTGTTGTCGATGAACCAAGGGGCCACTTGACCGTCAATCGAGATGCCGTTGTCGTCGTACAAAGCAATCAGCTTGTTGAGTTTCCAAGCGCCAGCCAAAGCGCACGCTTCGTGGCTGATGCCTTCCATCAAGCAGCCATCGCCCATGAACACATAGGTGTGGTGATCGACGATGTGGTGACCGGGTTGATTGAACTCGGTCGCCAGTAATTTTTCGGCCAAAGCCATGCCCACCGCATTGGTGATGCCTTGACCCAAAGGACCGGTGGTGGTTTCAACGCCGGGTGTGATGCCCACTTCGGGGTGACCGGCGGTTTTGCTGTGCAACTTTCGGAAGTTTTTCAACTCATCGATGGGCAGCGCGTAGCCAGTGAGGTGCAACAAGGCATACAGGGTCATGGACGCGTGGCCGTTGGACAGCACGAAGCGGTCACGGTTGACCCAGTGGGGGTTTTTGGGATTGTGTTGCAAATGCTCGCCCCACAATGCCACAGCCATGTCGGCCATGCCCATGGGCGCGCCGGGATGACCCGAGTTGGCTTGTTGAACAGCGTCCATGGCCAGGGCACGGATGGCATTGGCCATTATAGCGGCATGCGTTTGAATACCTTGGATTCCAATTTAGACCCAAGCTCGTCCAAAGATTGGGTGGGCACCGACGACCAAAGCTTGGCAAAGGTCATGATCTTGGCCGCTGGCCGGGGTGAGCGCATGCGTCCCCTGACTGACCAAACCCCCAAACCCCTTTTAACCGTGCATGACAAGCCATTGATGCAGTGGCACATGGAGGCCATGGCCAAAGCGGGGTTTCATGATCAATTGATCAATACGGCCTGGCTAGGGGAGCAAATTGAGTCCAGATATGGTCTGAACCCCAATTTGCCTGAAGTGGGGCACATTCGGCTGCGTTACTCGCATGAAGGACAGGCCTTTGGTTATGCGCTGGAAACAGCCGGCGGCATTGTCAGGGCCTTGCCATCCTTGGCGCCGATTTTTTGGGTTGTGGCGGGCGACATTTATGCGCCCGAGTTCATTTTTTCGGCGGATCATTGGAAAGCTTTTGAGCGAAGCCCCAACTTGGCCCACCTTTGGTTGGTGCCCAATCCTGCCCACAACCCTGGCGGCGACTTTGGCTTGTCAGAGGATGGTCAAGCTTTGAATTTGCCCAAACCCAATCAGCTGTTCACTTTCAGCACGTTTGCCCTGTACAAGAAAGAATTTTTTGATCCGCTCTGGACGGGCATGCCGCAGGGCAATCCGCAAGGCAAAGCAGCGCCTTTGGCGCCTCTGTTGCGTGCCGCCATGGACCGTGGCCAAGTCGGTGCCAGTCTTTATACGGGTCCATGGACCGATGTC
>RFVJ01000282.1 GCA_009928125.1 Betaproteobacteria bacterium | reverse complement strand
CTGGGCAAACAAAAATTGGCACAGCTGTATCAGTTGTTAGACGCCGTGATTCAGTTGGAGACATCTCCAATGGACGAGGCGATGGAAGAAATGGAATGAGCAAGATGAATCCGAGCGTAAACAGCGATACACGCTATTGGCCGCAAGGCACCGTGTACGGCGCCCTGTTGAATTTTCAGCAAGAATGGAATTTAAGAGCGCCGCAAATGCCTGAAGCGCCGCACAAAGGCGCGCCCAAAGCACCTGTGCTGTTCATCAAAACCGCCAACACGTTCACAGCATCTGGGGGCAGCATCGCAATTCCTTCAGCGGTGTCTGATGTGGACATTGGTGCCAACTTGGCTTGGGTGTTCGGCGCAGATGCCAAGCCCGTGGCTTGTGTGTTGGTGAACGATGTGTCCATTCCGCACGAGAGCTATTACAGACCGCCGGTGAAGTTCAAATGTGTGGATGGCTTCTTGGGCGTGGGCTCCAAAGCGCTGGGCACTGTGCGCAAATCACAAACTTTGCTGGCAGACATTGCTGAGTTCATGACCTTTCAAGAGGGCGATGTGTTGTTGCTCGGCAGCGACTGCTTGCCCGATGGCAAACGCCCTCGCGCCAAAGTGGGTGATGTGGTGGAAATATCGGCCGAAGGTTTTGACACCTTGGTCAACACCTTCGTGGGAGGTGCCGCATGAAGCACGCACGCATTGCTTGGGCTGGCGCTATTCACGAAGCGGTGGAATCGGATGGCGAGTTGTTGCTCACGCGCAGTCCTTGGGCTGGCAAACGTATGAAGTTTGACGAGGTGGTGTGGTTGCCGCCTTTGGCGCCTGTGCCTCAGGCCCGAACCATTTTGGCATTGGGTTTGAACTACGCAGATCACGCCAAAGAGTTGGCGTTCAAAGCGCCGGAAGAACCTTTGGTGTTTGTGAAAGGCGAGGCCTCCTTGATCGGTCACAAGGCCTTCACGCGCAGGCCGCAAGACGCAACCCACATGCACTACGAATGCGAGTTGGCCGTCGTCATTGGCCGCACGGCCAAGAACGTAAAAAAAGAAAATGCCTACGAGTATGTGGGAGGCTACACCGTGGCCAACGATTACGCCATTCGCGATTATTTGGAAAACTGGTATCGCCCCAATTTCCGGGTGAAGAACCGCGACACTTGCACGCCCATTGGGCCACGGTGAACGGCAAGGTGACGCAAAGTGGCCACACGCGCGACATGATTTTTGATGTGCCGACTTTGATCGAGTACTTCAGTGCCTTCATGACGCTGCAGCCCGGTGATTTGATTTTGACGGGCACCCCCGATGGGGTGGTGAATTGCAATGTGGGCGATGTGATCGTCACCCGCATTGAAGGCGTGGGCGATTTGATCAACACCTTGGGTGAGTGATTCATCTGCCAGCGAAGACATGTACAGAGGAAACAAGAAATGCGCATTGACCATTTGATTGACGGCAAAGCCGTTGCCAGCTCGCAAACTTTTGAAACGCGCGACCCTGCCACGCAAGAAGTGCTGGCCGAGGTGTCCTCCGGCGGTACCGATGAAGTGAACCAAGCCGTCGCTTCTGCCAAAGCAGCTTTTCCAAAATGGGCAGGCACACCCGCAACAGAGCGCGCCAAGATCATGCGCAAATTGGGCGAACTCATCACCCAACACGTGCCCCAGATTGCTGAAATAGAAACGCGCGATTGCGGTCAAACCATTTCGCAAACGGGCAAACAACTGGTGCCGCGCGCGGCCGATAATTTTTCTTATTTCGCCGAAATGTGCACGCGCGTGGATGGTCATACCTATCCCACACCGACCCATTTGAACTACACGCTGTTTCACCCGGTTGGTGTTTGCGCGTTGATCAGCCCTTGGAATGTGCCCTTCATGACCGCGACTTGGAAGCCCTTGGAATGTGCCCTTCATGACCGCGACTTGGAAAGTGGCGCCATGCTTGGCGTTTGGTAACACCGCTGTGTTGAAGATGAGCGAGTTGTCGCCAATGTCAGCCGCACGTTTGGGTGAATTGGCTTTGGAAGCAGGTGTGCCACCTGGCGTCTTGAACTTGGTGCACGGTTATGGCCGTGATGCGGGCGAGCCCTTGGTGTCGCACCCTGATGTGCGCGCCATTTCTTTCACGGGCTCTACCGCCACCGGCAATCGCATTGTGCAAAGTGCGGGCCTGAAGAAATTCAGCATGGAGCTCGGCGGTAAATCACCGTTCGTGATTTTTGAAGACGCCGATTTGCCGCGCGCCTTGGATGCAGCCGTCTTCATGATCTTCAGCAACAACGGTGAACGATGCACGGCAGGCAGTCGCATCTTGGTACAGCAAAGCATCTATGCCGACTTCGTGCAAAAGTTCACAGAGCGCGCTAAGCGCATTTCAGTGGGCGATCCCTTGGACGAGAACACCATC
>RFVJ01000281.1 GCA_009928125.1 Betaproteobacteria bacterium | reverse complement strand
CCTTGAAAAACCAATGGTGCACTCGGCAAAGCTCAATCGGTCGGACAACCAATGCTCGCCCAAGACTTTGGCGCTTTCAGCAATGCCTGCAATGTAAATCTGCGTCAAAGACAGGCCTTGGCGTTGCCAACCCACAATGACTTTGCGGGTTTCTTCCAAACTTTGCAGGCTGGCATTGCCCAACAGCACCACTTGGGCCTTGTCAATCCCATCGTTTCTGCCAAAAGTGGTGCCCCCCACCAGGCGGGGACCTACATTCAGGCTGGATTTTTTGCCGTTCGCAGACGAGCCAGCGCTCCAGCGCTCTGCATCCTGCCCTACTGAACGATCAAATTGATGCTGACTCACAGCGTTCACCCATTTCCTGAATTAACGCAGTCAGTGTCCCTGAAGTTCCTTCAGCTTCAATTCGGTGTAAACCCTACATAACATATATATTGTCAATTTATATTGACACTCGTCAGATTGAACCTTAAAGTTGGCTCAGTTCATCAGTCAATAAGAGGCGACATGCAGGATAAGCAAGCACAGGTTTTGTACACGCCCGAGCAACGCGCTCGGCGTGATGCAACGAAGTGGACACTTGTTCAAGGCTTGTTGGCGCCTGTTCAGTTCCTGATATTTCTCGTCAGCTTGTACCTGGTCCTTAGCAGTTTGCGCACAGGCGAGCACACCGATTGGGCCTTGGCCTCAGTGGTCATCAAAACACTGGTGCTCTACGCCATCATGATCACCGGCTCCATTTGGGAAAAAGTGGTGTTTGGCAAGTACCTGTTTGCCCACGCTTTCTTCTGGGAAGACGTGGTCAGCATGCTGGTGCTGGCCCTGCACACCGCCTATTTGTGGGTGTGGTGGGAAGGCCAATGGTCTGCCACCGATCAATTGATGTTGGCACTTGCCGCTTACGTCACCTACGGCGTCAATGCAGCGCAATACATCCGCAAATTGCGCATGGCGCGTTTGCAACGCCCTACAGAACCTTCCCGCGACCTTGAACACACGACCGCATCAGGTCCACAGGTAAGTCTATGAGCCCCGTCATTCCTATTCGCGCAGAAACCAGCATCGGTTGCACCGATGTCACGCCCTTGGTTCAACGCGGGCAACGCGAGGTTTTCTGCGGCCTCACAGGCATCATTTGGTTGCACCGAAAAATTCAAGACGCCTTCTTTTTGGTGGTGGGTTCTCGCACCTGCGCGCACTTGATTCAATCGGCTGCGGGCGTGATGATTTTTGCCGAACCTCGTTTCGGCACTGCCATTATTGACGAACGCGATTTGGCAGGCTTGGCCGATGTGCACGACGAACTCGATCGTGTGGTGCATCAGTTGTTGAACCGCCGCCCCGACATTCGCATGCTGTTCTTGGTGGGCTCTTGCCCGTCTGAAGTGATCAAGTTGGATTTGTCGCGCGCAGCCCAACGCTTGAATCAAATACATCACCCTGCTGTGCGAGTGCTCAACTACTCTGGCAGCGGCATTGAAACCACCTTCACACAAGGTGAAGACGCTTGCCTGGCCGCACTGGTACCTGGCTTGCCCAGCATGAATCCTCAAGTGCCATCGCAAACCAAACCGCAACTGATGGTGGTGGGCACCTTGGCCGATGTGGTGGAAGACCAGCTTCGCAATTTGCTGGAGCAGATGAACATCACGGTGAATTTCTTCCCCCCGCGCAACAGTCAAAAAATGCCAGCAGTGGGCGCCAACACAAAGTTTTTGTTGGCACAACCTTTCTTGGCAGACACAGCCAGAGCTTTACAGGACAGAGGTGCCACACACTTACCCGCCACTTTCCCATTGGGGATAGAAGGTACGACTGCATGGTTGCAAGCTGCAGCACAAGAGTTTGGTGTATCACCCTTGTTGTTCGAAAAAGTAACAGCTGCGCCTAAACAACGTGCTGAAAAAGCTTTGGCGGTGCACCGTCAAATGCTCGATGGCAAACGCATTTTCTTCTTCCCAGATTCGCAACTCGAAATTCCATTGGCGCGCTTCCTGAACCGCGAAATGAACATGGACTTGGTGGAAGTGGGTACGCCGTATTTGCACCGTCAACACATGGCCGCTGAATTGGCATTGTTGCCCACAGGCACGCGCATCAGCGAAGGTCAAGACGTCGACTTGCAACTCGATCGTTGCGTAGAAGACAAGCCCGACATGGTGGTCTGTGGCTTGGGCTTGGCCAATCCGCTGGAAGCCCAAGGCATGACCACCAAGTGGGCCATTGAGTTGGTCTTCACCCCCATTCAAGGCTACGAGCAAGCCGCCGATTTGGCTGGCTTGTTCAGCCGGCCATTACGACGTCGCGAAAAGCTGGCGGCATAGGAACACCAGATGCAACTCACGCTTTGGACATACGAAGGACCGCCCCATGTAGGCGCCATGCGCATTGCCACCGCC
>RFVJ01000029.1 GCA_009928125.1 Betaproteobacteria bacterium | reverse complement strand
CAGCCTTGGCCAAGGCTGATTCGCTGCTAAATTCACCGCGCTTTAAACTTGGCCCAACAGCAAAAACTCCATCAGCGCTTTTTGCGCATGCATTCTGTTTTCTGCTTCGTCCCACACGACGGATTGGGGGCCATCAATGACCTCCGCACTGACTTCTTCGCCGCGGTGTGCAGGCAAGCAGTGCATGAACAAGGCATCTGGCTTGGCAACCTTCATCATGTCTTCGTCTACACACCAGTCGGCAAAGGCTTTTTTGCGCGCTTCGTTTTCGGCTTCGTAGCCCATGCTGGTCCAGACATCGGTGGTTACCAAGTCGGCACCTTCGCAGGCTTGCATAGGATCTTTGAAGAACTGTGTGCTGGCGGCGCTTCTGACGCCAACCACCGACGGGTCGACCTCATAACCGCTGGGGGTGCTGAGGTTTACTTTAAAGCCAAGCAGGTCGGCCGCTTGAAGCCAAGTGTTGGCCATGTTGTTGCCATCGCCCACCCAAGCGACTGTTTTACCTTGAATGGAACCTCGGTGTTCAATGTAGGTGAAGATGTCCGCCAAGATTTGGCAAGGATGGAATTCATTGGTCAAGCCGTTGATGACGGGGACGCGTGAGTGCGATGCAAATTTTTCAATTTTGTCTTGGCCAAAGGTGCGAATCATGACCAAATCCACCATGCGGCTGCCCGCTTCAAAGCTCACACGCGTTCGCGTGGATGCTTTTTCAAAAATCATGGCCAAGGTGCGGTCGGTCAGTGGTTGGTATTTTTCGTAAGCCTTGAATTTGGCTTTGATCAATGCAGCCCGTTTGAAGAGGTATGCGTACTCATCGGCGTTGAGATCGGTGAATTGCAAATAATGCCGAATAGGCAATGCCTGTGCATTCGTGGCCATTGAAATTACTCCGCTAAGAATGTTTTGACCAAGGGCAACAAAATGTCAGCGACCTGGTCTGCTTCGGTTTGCGTCATGATGAGCGGTGGCACCATGCGAATGACGCTGTCGGCAGTGACGCTGATCAACAAGCCCGCATCGGCCGCGCGTTGTGTCAAAACGCCGCAGGCTTTGTCGAGTTCAATGCCCAACATCAGCCCCTGGCCGCGAATTTCTTTGACACCTTTGACGCCGGCCAAGCCTTGTTCAAGGCGCGCTTTGAGATGAGCACCCACACGTGCTGCGTTCTCAAGCAAACCGTCTTTTTCCATGATGCGAATGGTTTCCACACCAGCGCGCATGGCCAATGGATTGCCGCCGAAAGTGGTGCCATGACTTCCAGGTTGAAAAATGTTGGCGGCTTTGGGGCCAGCCACCACGGCTGCGATGGGCATGCCAGAGCCCAAGCCTTTGGCCAGTGGCATCACGTCTGCTTTGATGCCCGCCCATTGGTGCGCAAACCATTTGCCTGTGCGCCCCATGCCGCATTGAACTTCGTCAATCATCATGAGCCAATCTTTTTCGTCACACAGTGCCCGCACATCCCGCAAGTAATCCACACACGAATGAAACCTTCAACCAAAGGGCCAAAGCCTTGTTGAATCTTGGTGTTGCCCGTGGCACTGAGTGTGGCAATGCTGCGGCCATGAAAGGCTTTCTCGTAAACCACGATCTCGGGTTTCTCGATGCCTTTGTCGTGCCCGAACTTGCGTGCCAACTTGATGGCCGCTTCATTGGCTTCCAAGCCTGTGCAGCAAAAAAAGACGTTGGTCATGCCCGACAATTCAACCAGTTTGGCCGCCAATTTTTCTTGGTTGGGCACATGGTAGTAGTTGCAACTGTGGATGATTTTGCTCAGTTGATCTTGTAGGGCGGGGACCAATTCTGGATGGTTGTGCCCCAAGGTGTTCACTGCAATGCCGCCCAGCGCATCCAAATATTCTTTGCCATTGACATCCCACAATCGGCAACCCTGACCATGGCTCATTGCAATGGGCAATCGGCCATAGGTGTTCATGGTGTGCGGCGAAGTGGCTTCAATGAAAGCGGACATGCTGAGAACTCCTCTGAAAAGAAATCGGCCCAACGAAGAGGGCCGCTGAGAGGAGATTTTAGGGCCAGAATGAATGCACCAAGTCTTATATAAGATACAATAGTTGTGCAATGCAACATTGAGGCGATCCCTGATGTTTGCCCATCAAATTACCCAACCTTTGATCGATGGTTTCCAACAACGCCAAAGAAGTACTGATTCAAGGAGTGACCTTGGACGGACGCACGTTCAGACCCAGCGATTGGGCTGAGCGTTTGGCTGGTGTGATGGGGCAATTTCGACCAGGAGGCGCCACACCCGGTAGCCATCTGAGTTACTCGCCTTGGTGCATTCCCCAAACCTTGGGGGGCGTCAAATGCGTCGTGGTGCACACCGATTTGAGAGATTACGAGCCCATGGCCTGGGACTTTCTCATGAACTTTGCCAAAGACAACAATTTGCAGGTGTCTGAGGCTTGCCTGCTACCTGACCACCCCCATTGAGTTGTCAAGCGCGTACAAAAAAGCCGTCCTAAGACGGCTTTTTGCTTTTTCTTTGCTGACAGCGCACCCGATTCAAACGGCGGCACCTTGTGGGGCGCCGGGCTGATGATCAATTGATCAGGCGAGGGCCAAGGCTTTGACCTTGGATGACAAGCGGCTCTTATCGCGAGCTGCTTTGTTTTTGTGGAAGATGCCTTTGTCGGCAATGGTGTCCACAACGGCTTGCATTTTGGCAAACAGTTCAGTTGCTTTGGTTTTGTCACCGGCCAGAACAGCTTTTTCAACGTTCTTCACGGCGGTGCGGTATTTGGAGCGCAGTGATGTGTTCGCTGCGTTCAGTTTCACGTCTTGACGTGCGCGTTTACGGCCTGATGCCAGGCGGGGGTTCTTTTTCTTGGGTTTTCCAGAAGCCATTTTGTTTATCCTAGTTGTCTGAGGATGTTGTCAGCAAAGCCGGCTATTGTATCAGGCTAAATCACGCCAAGTCGAGCCCTGCACACAATCCAAGCAATCAGTCGCTACACTCTCACCGTGAGCCTTCTTAAATCAGCCTCTACCGTTTCGCTTTGGACCCTGGCTTCCCGCATCACGGGATTGGCCAGAGAGCTGTTGATCGCCTCCTCATTTGGCGCCAGTGCACTGACGGATGCCTTTAATGTGGCCTTTCGTATTCCTAATTTGTTTCGACGTTTCTTTGCTGAAGGCGCTTTCAGTCAAGCTTTTGTCCCTGTGTTGGCCGCCAGCAAAGCTCAAAATGGTGAACTTGCCACGCAACAAGCCATCGATCATGTGGCCACCTTGCTGGCTTGGGCATTGTTGCTCTTCAGCATGTTGGGTGTGGCCCTTGCACCCTTTTTGGTGTGGGCCATGGCCAGTGGCTTGCAACAACAACCCGATGCTTACGCGGCAGCGGTGCTCATGACGCGATGGATGTTTCCCTACATTGCGTTCATGTCCTTGGTGGCCTTGTCCGCGGGCATCTTGAACACTTGGAAACGGTTTGCAGTACCAGCTGCAACGCCGGTATTGTTGAATCTGGCCATGATCGGTGCCGCCTGGCTGTTGGCCCCTTGGTTCAAAAACCAAGGCATTCAGCCAGTTTACGCGTTGCCTGTGGGTGTGATGTTGGGTGGGTTGTTGCAACTGGCCATTCAAATTCCTGCGCTTGCAAAATTGGGATTGCTGCCGCGCATTGGTGTTTCTTGGCGAGCCCTCCAACAGGCAGCGAATGATCCGTCTTCACGTCAAATCGCCAGCTTGATGTTGCCTGCTTTGTTGGGTGTGGGAGTGGCTCAAATATCACTGCTCATCAACACGCAGATTGCCTCACACTTGGCGCCTGGCAGTGTCAGTTGGTTGACATATGCCGATCGCTTGATGGAGTTTCCAACCGCCATTTTGGGCGTGGCCTTGGGGGCAGTTTTGATGCCGCAGTTGGCGGCAGCAAAGGCCAAAGGCGATCAACTTGAATATTCGGCCATGTTGGATTGGGGATTGCGTTTGGTTTTGCTGCTGGCCTTGCCTTGTGCTGCGGCATTGCTCATTTTCTCGCAACCCTTGGTATCTGTGATGTATCACTATGGCGCATTCACTGACCACGATGTGAAGCAGACAACGATCGCCCTGACAGGCTATGGCGTTGGCCTGATCGGACTCGTGGCCATCAAAGTCCTGGCGCCGGGCTACTACGCCAGCCAGGACATCAAAACGCCTGTCAAAATTGCAGTGCTTGTTTTGTGTTTGACGCAAGCTTTGAACTTTGTTCTGGTTCCTCATTTGGCCCATGCAGGCTTGGCACTTTCAATCGGTTTGGGTGCATTGCTGAATGCAGCTTGGCTTCTGGTGGGACTTGTTCGCAAAGGTGCCTACAAGCCTTTGCCAGGTTGGGGATGGTTCAGCGCCAAAGTGACGGTAGCAACCTTCTTGTTGACTGGATTTTTGTGGGCGGCTGCGAACCAATTTGATTGGCTGGGGGGGCGTCAGCAAGTATTTGTTCGACTGGGTTTGATGGCCTTGGTATTGATCATCTCTGCCGTGCTTTATTTTGCTTGTTTGCGCTTGTGTGGATTGCGTTTGAAATCCTTTGTTCGTCGCTGATCAGAGTCTGGTGATATGAATCTGCAAGCCACCACAGCGACGCCCTTGACGTACTTTCAAAGTTTGGTGGCGGTTGACCAGAACTTTCCATTGCTAGAGGCAGCGGCTGCCATTGCGCAGGATGAAGAGCCTGGGTTGGATGTGCAAGAGGTTTTGGCCACTTGTGATGCCTTGTTGGTTCGGCTGAAGCGGCGTTTAAAGCCTGACGCAGAACCCCTTCAAAAGTTGACAGTACTGAACCAGTTTTTCTACAACGAATTGGGTTTTGGCTGCAACGCCAACAATTTTTATGCCCCCGAAAACAGCTACTTGAATGAAGTTTTCAGGACGCGGCGTGGTATTCCGATTTCCATCGCGGTCATTTGGTTGGAGTTGGCGCAGGCGCTTGACTTGCAAGCAGATGGTGTTTCGTTCCCAGGCCATTTCTTGGTCAAAGTCACTTTGCCTGAAGGCTTGGTTGTGATGGATCCGTTGACGGGTGATTCCTTGGGCTTGGACCGGTTGACCGAGAGGTTGGCACCGTATCGGCAAGGCTTTGAAGTTGCTGAAGACGGAGAAGAAAGTGACACACCGCTGGGCTTGTATTTGCAGCCAGCCATGCCACGAGACATCTTGACGCGCATGCTGCGCAATCTGAAAGAGATTTTCTCTAGCCAATCTGATTGGCAGCGTTTGAAATGCGTTTTAGACCGATTGATCGTCCTCAATCCTGATGCCATTGACGAACGTCGAGATCGCGGATTGGCTTTGCTGTCCTTGGGCTTGAACGCAGAAGCTCGAGATGACTTGCAGGCTTATGTGAGCCAGGCAACAGACGCCAAGGACCTCGACTTCATTCGTTTGCAACTGGCTTCCATCGAAACTTGACGTATCACTTCACAAGCACTTGTGCGCCATCGCCTTGCGATGCAATCACACCAATTTCGTAAACCTTTTCGCCCTCTTGACGCAAGGTTTGTGCGCAAGCTGAGGCATTCGCGGCATCGATCACAACGACCATGCCAATGCCGTTGTTGAAAGTGCGGTTCATTTCAGTGTCATCAATGCCTGCCGTGTTTTGAAGCCAAGCAAATAATTCAGATTGAGGCCAACTGCCCTTGACCAAATGCGCTGCAGTGCCTTCAGGCAAAACCCGTGGAATATTTTCCAATAAACCACCGCCTGTGATGTGTGCCAAAGCTTTGATGGGGTGTTTTGCCAAGGCGCTCAAGACCGTTTTGACATACAAACGAGTGGGCGCCATGATGGCTTGCTTGAACTCTTGGCCATCGAGTTTGGCGGGCAATTGCGTGCCAGCTCGCTCGATGCATTTGCGAACCAAGCTGAAACCATTGGAATGAACGCCATTGGAGCCCAAGCCCAAGACAATGTCGCCTGGTTTGACGTCTCGTCCTGTCAGAATTTTTGATTTTTCAACAGCACCCACTGCAAATCCAGCCAAATCGTATTCTCCGGCGGGGTACATGCCTGGCATTTCTGCCGTTTCGCCGCCAATCAGCGCACAACCAGACATTTCGCAGCCATTGGCAATACCGCCTACCACGGCGGCAGCCGTCTCGACATCCAGCTTGCCACAGGCAAAGTAGTCCAAAAAGAACAGGGGCTCTGCACCTTGAACCAAGACATCGTTGACGCTCATTGCCACCAGGTCGATGCCCACGGTGTCGTGCATGTTCCATTCAAAAGCCAACTTGAGCTTGGTGCCCACACCGTCTGTGCCAGAGACCAAAACAGGTTCTTTGTAACGTTTGGGCACTTCAAACAAGGCGCCAAAACCACCGATGCCTGCCAATACACCCTCACGCATGGTCTTTTTGGCCAGAGGCTTGATGCGTTCGACCAATGCGTCACCCGCGACGATATCGACGCCAGCATCTTTGTAGGAAAGAGGTGTTGAGCTCATGTGAAATATGGGGGAAATGTGGGGAAGAGGGCGTGGGGAGACTAAAATCAAGGCATATTTTAAGGGGCAGTGTGGCTTGCAACCGCCGATGCCATGCGCTTCTCTTCATTTTCTTTAACCACGAATTGACAACATGCCCACCCATCTTGCCACCAAACGCCTGACTTTCGGGCTGGGTGTCGCTGTTGCGATGGCCTTGCTGTTGTGGGTCTTGGGCCCAGTCTTGGTGCCATTTGCGGTTGCTGGGGTGCTGGCATATGCCCTTCACCCAGCTGTGCTTCGTTTGCACAAAACCCTGACATGGGTGCCTCATGTGGTGTGTGTGTTGCTGATCGAGTTGCTGGCGCTGATGGCGGTCATGGGTGTTCTCTTTTTACTGGTCCCCATTTTGACCCGCGAAATTCCTTTGCTACAGCAACAACTGCCATCCCTCCTGGACCGATTGGCCACTTTTTTGAATGAACTTCTGAACCAATACGGCTGGCGATTGACTTTGGATGTGGCCTCCCTCAAGTCGCAGCTACTGAGTTACTTGAATGCCAACCGAGGTGATTGGCTGGAACCCTTGGTGGCCTCTCTCAAACTGGGTGGTAACTTCGCCCTTGCATTCCTAGGCAATTTCATTTTGATCCCAGTGGTCCTTTTTTACCTGCTCAAGGAGTGGGACCGTTGGGTCTCGCAAATCGTCAGGTGGGTGCCTCTGCGTTGGCGACCCGCCTATGACAGTTTCATGCGCGAATGTGATGAGGTGTTGGGGCAGTATTTGCATGGACAAATTTGGGTCATGCTGGCTTTGTCAGTTTTTTACGCCGCCGGACTTTATGCCTTCGGATTGGATTTGGCTTTGCCCATTGGTGTCTTCACAGGCTTGGCCGTTTGTGTGCCTTACCTGGGCTTTGGCTTGGGTCTCATCTTGGCTTTGTTTGCTGGATTTTTACAATTTGCATCCCTCAAAGCTTTGGTGATGGTGGCCGTGGTGTTTGGTGCAGGGCAACTGATTGAGAGTTTTTGGCTCACACCCAAATGGGTGGGTGAGCGCATTGGCTTGCATCCTTTGGCGGTGATTTTTGCTTTGCTGGCCTTGGGTCAATTGTTTGGTTTTGTCGGTGTGCTGGTGGCCTTGCCAGCCAGTGCCGTGATTTTGGTGGCTCTGCGCAGAGTGCGTGATCAATATTTTGAAAGCGCGATTTACCAAGGTCCTGACGCATGAAGCAATTGGCCTTAGACATAGGCTTGCAAACAACCCCCAGTTTGGACAGCTTTTTTGCAGGACCCAACGCTGCAGCATTGCAACATCTCAAACTCTGGACATCTGGTCAAACGCCAAGTCCTGTCCCCACTTACCTTTGGGGTGAAAGTGGTTCGGGCAAAACGCATTTGCTCAAGGGGGTCTTTCAGGTCCTCAAAGATCAAGGACTTTCTGTAGGTTGGCTGGACGCCTCAACTGAAGCGCATCTCAGCTTTGATGCCTCTTGGGTTGCTGTGCTGATGGACGATGTTCATCTCTTTAATTTGGAACAGCAGGCCATGGGATTCAATTGGTTTGTCAATGCGCTCACGCCGAAGTCGGGTCTGCCGCGTTGGGTATTGGCGGCGGGCACATTGCCCCCAGCTGACCTGAAGTTGCGCGATGATTTTCGTTCTCGCTTAGGTTGGGGACATGTCTATGCACTTCAGGTCTTGAGTGACAACGAGCGCCGCGCGGTGCTGCGTCAAGAGGCTGATTCGCGTGGTTTGTTTTTAAGTGACGAAGTGGTCTCTTACATGCTGACACGATTTTCACGTGACTTGAGCAGTTTGATGACTTTGCTGAACCACCTGGATCAGTTTGCGCTGCAAACGCAAAGGGCCATCACCATTCCGCTGATCAAGTCGATGTTGGAGAACACATGAAGTTGGCCTTGTTCGACCTTGACAACACTTTGTTGCCACTCGACTCCGATTATGCATGGGGTGAATTCAGTCAACACATAGGTTGGACTGATCCTGTGTCTTTCAAAGCACGAAACGATCAATTTTATGCAGACTATCAGGCAGGTGTGCTGGACATTCACGATTACGTGAGATTTGCAACGGATGCTGTTCGCCTGAAAGGGGCTGAGCAAGCGGCAAAAGCGCATCGCCAATTCATGAGCGAAATCATCTTGCCTGCTGTCAAGCCCGCTGCGCTGGAATTGGTCAAGCAACACCAAGCTGCAGGAGATCAGGTCATCATCGTGACGGCCACCAATGAATTTGTCACCCGGCCGATTGCCACTGCATTGGGCGTGTCTGAATTGATTGCAGTTGAGTTGATGCGCGATGCGCAAGGCTGGATCACAGGTGAAATCAGCGGAACACCTTCATTCAAAGAAGGCAAGGTGACCCGCGTTGCACAATGGTTGTCAGCAAGACATTTGACTTGGTCCGATGTTCACATCAGTTTTTATTCGGATTCGATCAACGATCTGCCGCTTTTAGAGATGGCACAAACACCTGTTGCAACCAATCCTGATGCGCGTTTGCGCCAACTTGCGACCGATCGAGGCTGGCGCATTCTTCAACTGTTCTCATGATCAAAAAATTCATACAAAAAATATGGGGTCAGCCTCAAAGCCGACGAGGCCTTGTTGACTTTGGCAAACGTGTCGAAATCCCCGCATCAGTTCACGGCATCAATTCAAACTTGGTGGACGAGCGTGCTCTGAATGTGGTTCGAACTTTGCAAGATGCAGGCTATGAAGCGTATGTGGTCGGTGGCGCAGTGCGCGACTTGCTGCTCGGACTTCGGCCGAAAGACTTTGATGTGGCCACCGATGCCACGCCAGAAGAAGTAAAAAGCTTGTTTCGCCGCGCCTTCATTATCGGACGACGCTTTCGAATTGTGCATGTGGTTTACGGGCGTGGCCGCGAGCATGAAGTGATTGAAGTGTCTACATTCAGAGCGCATTTGGACAACCGCGCCGCAGAGCAAGTCAAGGGCAATGAAAAAACCAGCAAATCGGAACTGGCAGGCATGACGCATGCTGTCGATTCAAGCGGCCGGGTGCTGCGCGACAATGTTTGGGGACCCCAAGATGAAGATGCGACACGTCGGGACTTCACAGTGAATGCCATGTATTACGACCCTGAATCGCAGTACTTGGTTGACTACCACGGTGGCATGCAAGACGCTAAAAAGAAAGTTTTGCGCATGATTGGTGACCCTGTTGCGCGATATCGCGAGGACCCCGTGCGGATCATTCGTGCGGTGCGTTTTGCAGCAAAGCTCAGTCCCTTGGGTTTCAAGCTCGAAAGCAAAACTGCCAAGCCCTTGGCAACGATGCTGAATTTGCTGGCCGACGTACCGCAGAGCAGGTTGTTTGATGAAATGCTGAAGTTGCTTCAAACGGGCCATGCATTGGCCTCTGTGGCGCAATTGCAATCATTGGGTTTGCACAAAGGAATTTACCCTCTGTTGGATGTGGTGGTCGAACGAGCAGACACGCCTTTCGTGAAAGCGGCATTGGCCGATACAGATCGCCGTGTGGGGGAAGGAAAACCTGTTGCTCCCAGTTTCCTGTTGGCTTGTGTTTTATGGGCCGATGTCAAAGTGGGTTGGGATCAGCGAGTGACTCAACGCGTACCGCCATTTCCAGCGTTGCAAGAGGCCATCGACGACGTCTTTGATGCACGCATTGGTGATGTCTCGGGCCGCGGTAAATTGGCGGCCGACATGCGTGAGATTTGGATGATGCAACCCCGCTTTGAAAAACGCATTGGCAGTACGCCATTCAGTTTGGTGGAACAGCCCCGATTCCGAGCTGGCTTCGACTTTCTGCGTTTGCGTGCTGAAGTGGGTGACGTCGACTTGTCGCTGGCCGATTGGTGGCAAGAGTTCAGCATGGCAGATGATGCGGCTCGCGAGGATTTGATTCAACAGGCAAAGTCTGAAAAAGATCACTTGCCTGCTTCAGGCACTGCCAAAAAACGACGTGCGCCGCGTCGCCGAAAGCCATCGACCAATAATGTATCTAGCGCAAGCCCCAGCGCAGAGCCGGGAAAATTGCCGTCGGGTGAATAAGGCGAAAGCAGGTGGCCTTCGTGCAACGTGATTCGGTGTCCGTGTTTGTCGGCTTGGGTGCTAATTTGGGTGAGGCACGTCACGCACTGGAGACAGCTGTGAAGGCCATCGATCAATTACCTCACACTCGCGTGCTTCAATGCTCTTCTTTTTACAGATCGGCCCCTGTGGATGCAACAGGTCCCGATTACATCAATGCTGTGATTCATTTGGAAACACGTTTGAATGCATACGAAGCATTGAAAGCTTTTCAGTCTTTCGAGAATTTGGCGGGTCGTGAGCGACCTTATCGGAATGCGCCCCGAACCTTGGACATTGACATTTTGTTGTTTGGAGATGCAAGCATTCAAAGTCCTGTGCTGACGGTGCCCCATCCAAGGATGCGGGCACGTGCCTTTGTTTTGAAGCCGCTTTCGGAGCTGTTGCCTGGCTGGGTGACGCCGCAAGACCTGCAAAGTGTGCAATCACAAGCCATTGAAAAACTGGATGCTTCTCGATCTGATGATCTTTAATCTGTGGAGACAAACTGCCAAGTCGCAAAGGGCCCTGATTTCTGGCGATTGGCTGATTTTGACCGTCTTTGATGGGTCATAAAAATGTCATTGATGTGAAATATTGACAAGCTTAGGGTTTAAACTCGCGCATGCCTCAATGAGCGAATTCCTCGCTTTTTGTTCACGGAGAATCCTATGTTTTTTGGCAAGCTATTGCCCAAAGAGGGCAACTTTTTCGAGTTGTTCAACCAGCATGCAGACCGTATCGTTGAAGCGGCACGTGCCTTTTCAAACTTGGTACTCAATTACACTGACAGTCACCTGCGTGAAAAATACACGCAAGACGTTGACAATGCCGAACGATCTGCAGACCGTGTGACGCATGAGGTCAACCGCTTGATTCACACCACTTTCATCACGCCCATCGATCGCGAGCAAATTCACACGCTCATTAATTTGATGGACGATGTGGCTGATTTGATTCAAGACTCAGCAGAAACCATGGCGCTCTACGATGTACGCGTGATGACGGAAGAAATTACCCGGTTGACCGATCTGTCCGTCAAGTGTTGTGAACGTGTTCGCGATGCAGTCAACATGTTGGGCAACATTGCAGATCCCGCAACGGCCGAAGCTGCTCTGAAAACCTGCGAAGAAATTGACCGTTTAGAGTCGGATGCCGACCGTGTCATGCGCAGTGCCATGAGCAAACTTTTTCGAGAAGAGCCCGATGTCCGCGAAGTGATCAAGTTGAAGGCGATTTACGAGTTGCTGGAGACCATCACTGACAAATGTGAAGACGTTGCCAACCAAATCGAGGGCATTGTCCTCGAGAACTCCTGACAGTTGGAACTTAGAGCATGGACACACAAGCCGCTTTGTGGGTGGTGATGTTGCTGGTGGCTTTGGCGCTGGCGTTTGACTTCATGAATGGCTTTCATGATGCTGCCAACTCCATTGCCACAGTTGTTTCAACCGGCGTTTTGAAGCCTACGCAGGCCGTTGTTTTTGCTGCCTTCTTCAATTTCATCGCCATCTTTATCTTCCATCTCAGTTGGTATTACGGCATTCCCAGCAGTTCCTCCCATGCCTTGATTGGTGGCATTGTGGGTGCTGTCATTGCCAAAGCGGGTGCAGGTGCTTTGTTGTCCGCAGGTGTTCTCAAAACAGTGACTTTTATTTTTGTTTCGCCACTCTTGGGTTTTCTTTTAGGTTCCCTGATGATGGTCTTGGTGGCCAATCTGTTCAAGCGAACCCGCCCCTCCAAAGTTGACAAGTGGTTTCGCCGCTTCCAACTTGTATCCGCAGGCGCCTACAGCTTGGGACACGGCGGTAACGACGCACAAAAAACGATTGGCATCATTTGGATGTTGCTGGTGGCAACTGGTTACGTGTCAGCTTCAGAAACATCACCACCCACATGGACCATTGTTTCTTGTTACTTGGCCATTGGCTTTGGCACCATGTTTGGAGGTTGGCGCATTGTCAAAACCATGGGTCAAAAAATCACCAAACTCAAACCAGTGGGCGGTTTCTGTGCTGAAACAGGCGGCGCATTGACGCTTTTTTTGGCTACTTCTTTGGGCATTCCTGTCTCCACAACCCACACCATCACAGGTGCCATTGTGGGTGTTGGCTCGACCCAGCGCGCCAGTGCTGTTCGGTGGGGGGTTGCGGGCAACATTGTGTGGGCTTGGATTTTGACCATCCCAGCCAGCGGCTTTGTGGCCGCCATTGCATATTGGCTCAGTTTGCAAATTTTTTAAGTCCAAGAGGGCATGCCCTCTCGAGATGCCCTTAGGCTGGCGCTTGCGTTTGCCCCAGTCCTAGGGCTTTTTCCATCATGACGATGTCCAGCCAGCGCTCAAATTTCCAACCGCATCCGGACACGATGCCCACGTGCTTGAAGCCTAGAGCAGTGTGAACACCAATGGAGCCGGCATTGCCAGAGTCGCCAATCACCGCGATCAACTTGCGGATACCGACTTTTTCGGCGGCCAGGCACAGCTCGGCCAGTAGCATGCGACCCCAGCCTTTGCCAGCGGCATCTGCAGCCAAGTAAATGGAATCCTCGGCTGAGAATCGATAGGCGGGGCGTGGTTTGAACCAGTTGCAATAGGCAAAACCCAGCACTTTGCCTTCGCTTTCGAGGACCAAATAGGGCAAACCTTTGCTCAAAACGTCCTCTCTGCGGGCCGTCATGTCTTCAAGCGAGGGTGGGTCAATTTCAAAAGTGCCCGTTCCATGAAGGACGTGGTGCTTGTAAATGGCCGTGATGGCGGGCATGTCTGAGGGTTGGCTGGTGCGAATGGTTGGCATTCTAGAACTCCGGGTTATAATCAGCGGCTTTTCAGTGTGTCACTGGCCGGGTGGCCAGTTGCGTGTCTCAAACGCTGGAAGAATTTGTGTCCTTGTTTCATTTCAAATTGATTGAAGTGTGCAATGTGTACACCACCCCTAGGATAAATCATGGTTGTCATTCGTCTTTCCCGTGGCGGTTCTAAAGCCCGCCCATTTTTCAACATTGTTGTGGCTGACAAACGCGTTCGCCGCGATGGCCGTTTCATTGAGCGCATTGGTTTTTACAACCCTATTGCCAAGGATACAGAAGAAGGCCTGCGCGTTGTGCAAGACCGTTTGACTTATTGGACAAGCGTTGGTGCACAAGTGTCTCCAACTGTTCAGCGTTTGGTCAAACAAGCCGCTGCCAAAGCTGCTTAATTGCTTTTTGGCTTCGCCAAAGGCTTTGCTGTGCTACCCCAGTTAGAGTTTGCCGACATGCCGGCAGACGCCATCGAAGTGGGGCGTATCGCAGACGCTTGGGGCATCAAAGGCTGGTTCAAAGTCTTGCCCCACAGCGCCTCCCCAGAGGCGCTTTTTTCTTCCAAGCGCTGGTATTTGCTGCCTTCCGATCGCGCAGTTGTCGGTGCAAAACCGCCAACTGCCAAGCCGGCTGCGAAGGCTGCTGACAGCTCTACAAGGCCCGTACTTCTCAAAATCAAAGAAGCCAAAGACCATGCCGACACCGTCGTTGCATGTTCACTGGACGTGGCCGATAGGAACCAAGCCGAAGCCCTGAAGGGCGCACGCATTTTTGTGCCGCGTTCAAGTTTTCCGACTGCGGGAGCAGACGAGTATTACTGGGTGGACTTGATGGGCTTGGATGTCGTCAACCGCGAAGGAGTGGCCTTGGGTCAAGTGAAAGACCTGATGTCCACTGGACCCCAAACTGTGTTGGTCTTGTCGCAAGTTTCAGAAGAAACAGGCAAGCCGCCCGTTGAGCGCATGATTCCCTTTGTCTCGGCCTTCATCGACCATGTGGACCTGCCAGGCCGCAAGATCACCGTTGATTGGCAGCTTGATTACTGAGTGGGTGAAATTAAGCCATGCGCTTTGATGTCATCACGCTGTTTCCTGAACTCTTTGCGCCTTTCCTCAGTTCGGGCATCAACCGCCGTGCGTTTGAATCGGGCGCAGTCGAATTGAAGCTTTGGCAATTGCGTGATTTCGCCGAAGGTACTTATCGCCGCGTCGACGATCGACCCTTTGGCGGAGGGCCCGGAATGGTGATGATGGCGGAGCCTTTGGAAAAGTGTTTGTTGGCCATTCGCCAAGATCGGATTGCCCAAAATCCCACTGGATCAACTGTCCCTGTCGTCCTCTTTTCGCCCATTGGGACGACCTTGACCCATGCCGATGTTGCGTCATGGTCTCGAAGCGATGGCGCCATTTTGATTTGCGGTCGTTATGAAGGGCTTGATCAGCGATTCATCGATGCGCATGTCGATGTCCAGATCAGTTTGGGTGACTTTGTTTTATCGGGGGGGGAAATCGCAGCCCTTGCACTCTTGGATGCCATTGCGCGATTGCAGCCTGGTGTTTTGAACGATGAAGGCAGTCATCAAATGGACAGCTTCAATCCCGCGA
>RFVJ01000280.1 GCA_009928125.1 Betaproteobacteria bacterium | reverse complement strand
CAATAAGAAGGACCTTAAAAAATCAACGGGGACAAACCATGAACATCAAAACATCATCATTCGGTTTATTGAAGAAAACATTGCTATTGACCACGCTCATCAGCAGCGTCGCATTTGCGCAAAACTATCCTGATAAAAACATCAAAATTCTGCAAGGATTTGCGCCAGGCGGAAATGCAGATGCTATTGCGCGTGCTGTGGGAACTGAGATTTCAAAAAGCTTAGGTCAGGCCGTTGTGGTGGAGGCGCAAGCAGGTGCCGGTGGCACCATTGCAGCTACCACCGTTGCAAAAGCAAAACCTGACGGCTACACCTTGCTTCTGGCGACTGGCGGACACGCCGTTGCAGGCGCCATTTACAACAACCTGAACTACAAAACAGTTCAGGATTTTGAAATGATCAGCACCATCACTTACTTTCCATTTTTGATTACGGCTGGCATTGGTTCTACACATCATTTGGCCGGTGAACTGTTGGCCAGCATGGCCAAGGTCGATTTGCTGCATGTCCCTTATCGCGGAGATGCTGCTTCCATCACGGCGTTGTTATCAGGTGATGTGCCATTCATCATTGCACCGCCTACTGCTGTCCTTTCTAACATCAAAGCAGGCAAACTGAAGGCTATTGCAGCGACGGGTCCTCAGCGCTGGACTGGCTTGCCAGATGTGCCAACGGTCGCAGAGCAAGGTGTACCCGGCTACGATGTGCGGTCTTGGGCTGGATTGATGGCGCCAGCGGGAACCCCGAAACCCGTGATTGATAAACTCAACGCTGAAACATTGAAATCATTGCAACTTCCGCAAGTAAAAGCTCGTTTAGAAGAAATGGGTGGTGATGTTCGCGGTAGTACGCCAGAAGAAATGAAAAACATGGTGGCATCAGAAACACAGAAGTGGATCCAAGTTGTCAACGCTGCAAAAATTCCCAAACAATAATTGTTAAAAGGTTAAAAATGTCACTCATCAAAATTCGCAAGCGTAGTTTGATCATTGAGACGCAATATCACGAAGGTGGTCCAGTTGCTGAAGTCCCCTTGAAATTGGCTGCTGCATGCGCTGTGATCGAAAATCCCTATGCTGGCCGATACGAACCAGACCTGATGCCATTCATGGCTGAGCTGCGATCACTCGGCACGCTCTTGGCGAAAGAGTTGGTCGATACGTTGGGCAAAGAAAACGTTGAGGTCTACAGCAAAGCTGCCATCGTCGGTGTGAATGGTGAAATGGAGCATGGCGCAGTGTGGCACGAGGCGGGTGGCTGGGCCATGCGTGCAGTACTGGGTGAACCCAAAGCCATCGTACCCGCTAGCAAAGCCGTTGCCAGTGCAGGTTACCGTTTGATGGTGCCGCTGCACTACATTCACGCTTGCTACGTTCGAAGCCATTACAACAGCATGGAAATTGGCATTCAAGATGCGCCACGTCCCAACGAAATTTTGTATGCCTTGGTGATGGGCACGGGCGGCCGTGTGCACTCGCGCTTGGGTGGCTTGACGAAAGACAAAGTCTCCGTGAACGACGGACAAAGGTAAGTCGACTTTATGCTGGCAGCACCAAATGCTGCCGACTTTCAAATATTCTGGCGACGCCTGTCAAAGGATCTTTGAAAGATACAGTCTTTGCCAGCAATTGCAAAGGCAAATTGAAATCATCAGCCTCATGTGCAGCTCGTTTCACGGTTGGATAAAACTGATCGCCGATCAAGGGGAGGCCCAAGGCGTTCATGTGCACACGCAATTGATGGCGTTGTCCAGTTAGCGGCTTTAGGATGTATTTGGCCAATGCTGGCGTGGACTTATTTTTAAGATGCGACTCCGAGCTGACTGAGGAAAGGCGTTCAACACAGTCAATCCAGGTCTCGCTGTTGAATGAATCAGAAGTATCAGTATCTGCCGAATCCAACTCACGCATCCTGAAAAACTGCGCATCTTCCACCATCTTGCTTTTGTGAGTCAGTGGAAACTCAAGTTTCAAGGGCGATGATTCAGGCACCCCCGCAATCGCCTCATATGTTTTATCAACTTGTCGAAGTCTGAACAAGGCTTGGTAAGCATCGCGGTCCTGCGCTCGAACACTGAACACCACAAGACCTGCAGTCTCTCGATCAATCCGGTGAATGGGGGAGAGCTCTGGCAAATTCAATTGCTGCTTCAATTGCACCAGTAAACTTTGTTGCACATACTGTCCGCCCGGCGTGACCGGCATGAAGTGGGGTTTGTCGGCGACCACCAAGTGCGCGTCTTGAAAAATGATCTCTGCTTTAAATGGCAAGGTGGATTCGTTCGTCACCTCGCGGAAGTAAAGTAAGTGAGTTTCACCCAACAAAGGCAGTGAGGGTTCAATGCGTTGCCCCATGGCATTCAGCACGCGGCCTGCGTCAAATCGCTGTAGCCACACTTCGCGCTGAATGGCTGGAAATCTTGTGCACAAA
>RFVJ01000279.1 GCA_009928125.1 Betaproteobacteria bacterium | reverse complement strand
AATGCAGCAGCTTGTTCCATTTTGATGCTGGAATTGCGCAGCAAATCAATGGCTTGGTCGGAGGGGATGGCCAAGAGAACTTGGTCAAAACCACTGAACACCGATTGCGCACCTTCGGGTTCTTCGCTCTGCAATTGCCAGAGTTCAGGATGCAAGGTGTCGCGTTCGATTTTGAAAACACGCGATTCAAAATGCACCGCATCGGCTTGAATCAGAGGCTGAGCCCAGGCTTTGACCAAGGCGTTCATGCCGGGCGTGGCCACCCAGTGCTTGTCTTGTGTGTTGCGTGCGGCCTCGACCACGCGGCCCATGGCATCGAGCACGCGCACGGCATTGGCGCTCCAGGGCTTGCAAATTTGAGGCGTGGTGGCCAGCGCTTGTGCGAATCGATCATCACGCACGGTGAAATATTGCGCGCCATGGTCGAAGCTGCCAAAGCTGGACGAGCGTGTGGACATGCGACCACTGGCCCCTTTGCTCTTTTCAAAGACGGTGACGCGATGACCCGCTTGCACCAGGGTGCGTGCGCAGGCAATGCCTGCCATGCCGGCACCCACGATGGCGAAATTTTGAACGGACTTTGTCTGGGTATTTGTTTTTGTCATGGGGCTACTCTACACGCGATAGTGGGGTTGGAGCAATGCCTGTTTGGTGCGGTTTTGTTGTAACTGTGAAAGCCACCAACTGAGCGCATGACCTTGCGGTTTGCCATGGGGGTTGCGCCATGCAAATTCAAGCTGGTTGATGCGTTGCAGTCGGCTGACTTTTTTGGCCACCAAACGACCGCTGTCTAAATAAGGCTGGGCCATGCTTTCGGGTAAAAAGCCACCACCCAATCCGCGCAATTGGGCTTCCAATTTGCTGGGCATGTCTGGCACCGTCAAAACATCTTGGCCGCCCAAAAGGCCAATGGTGACGCCTTCGCCGCGTTGCACAGAGTCGGCGACAGCCACTGCGCGGTGTTCTCGCAAGACTGCGTCTGACAGGGGTTCGGGGGCGCTGGCCAATGGATGGTGGGGCGCAACGGCGTAAACAAATCGCACTTCACCCAAGCTTTCGTGCATCAATTCTGCATGGCTGGCAGGCGTGATCAAAACGCCAATGGCCAAATCGGCTTGGCCTGATTTGAGCGCCGCCAGGGTGCCCGACAAGGTTTCGTAACGAATGCGCAATTGGGTGGGCGGCTTGAGGGCTAAAAAGGCTTCGCTCAATTCCATCACCACCGATCTGGCAATGATGCTGTCCACGGCCACCGTGAAGACCGATTCCCAGCCAGTGGCCACACGTTTCACGCGATTGGCGATGGCATCAACATCCTGAAGCATGCGCTGGGCTTCTCGCAGCAAGGCTTTGCCTGCCTCGGTGGGCTTGGCTTGGCGGCTGCTGCGATCGAACAACAAGACGTCCAGGGCATCTTCAATTTGCCGAACTCGGTACGTGAGGGCACTGGGAACCAAGCCAAGTTCTCTGGCAGCGGCGGCAAAGCTGCCTGTCTCCTCGATGGCCAACAGCATGCTGAGGGCATCGGGGGTGAGGAGGTCGCGGGCGTTAGCGGGCATGTTTGATTATTCAATATTTTTGAATGATGAATCCAAATTATGCCAATCATATTGAAATCATTGCAATTTAAAGTTGCCCCATCTATTTTTCAGAAAGTCAGTCTCGACATGATCCAAATCCGCCGTTCCGCTGAGCGTGGTTATGCTGACCATGGTTGGCTCAAGTCATTCCACAGTTTTTCCTTTGCAGGCTATTACGACCCCAACTTCATGGGTTGGGGCAATTTGCGCGTCATCAACGAAGACCGCATTGCGCCCGGCACTGGCTTTGGCACCCACGGCCACAAGGACATGGAAATCATCAGTTATGTGTTGTCGGGCAACTTGGCGCACAAAGACAGCATGGGCAATGTCAAAGGTATTCCGCCGGGCGATGTGCAACGCATGAGCGCGGGCAGGGGCGTGATGCACAGCGAGTTCAATCACGCTGAGGGCGAAACAACGCACTTCTTTCAAATTTGGATTGAACCCAATGTGATGGGCATCCCACCCAGTTACGAGCAGAAAACTGTGCCAACGGCCAGCAAACGCGGTGCCTTGAAAGTGGTGGCTTCGCCCCAAGGTGAAGGTGATGCCGTGAAGATTTCTGCAGATGCCACTTTGTATGCAGGTTTGTTGGATGGCAGTGAACATGCTGCGCTGGTTTTGAACCCTTCACGCAAAGCCTATGTGCACCTCATTCGCGGCGAACTGCAAGTGAATGGGCAGGCCTTGATGGGCGGCGATGCCGCCCTCATTCAAGCCGAAACGAATCTTGAACTGACACACGGCAAAGACGCCGAAGTCTTGGTTTTTGACTTGGCTTCTTGATTTTAGAAGTCGTTTTTTTATTTTTTCAGGAGAACTCTCATGGCTAAAACAGTCGTTATTTACCACTCAGGTTATGGTCATACACAACGC
>RFVJ01000278.1 GCA_009928125.1 Betaproteobacteria bacterium | reverse complement strand
ACGATCGGTGCGCCCAAACCAAAGGCCTTGGACAAGATGCCCATCTCGGTCATGCCGCCAGGCGCCATCGACAGGAATGCCGTCATGATGGCAATGTTGGCGCCTTGCGAAATGAACCAAGCCGCCACCATGCAAACACTCAAGATGCCCAAAGTGACCACTGCCACAGAGGCCAAGGTGCGTGGCGCGCGCGTGAAGAAAGCACGGTTGATGTGCTGACCCAAGCCCCAACCAATGACGACCTGCGCCGCAATCAAGCCCAAATCTGGCAAACGTCCAGACACATCGTTGTTGGCACAAATTGCAGCAATCAACAAGGCCCCTAAAACCCACGGATTGGGGGTGCGCATTTTTTGAAAACACCAACCCACCAATGTGGCCGTCCCTAGCAAACCCAAAGTTAAAGGCCAGCTCAATACGCCCACACCTGGCGTTGGCATGATGGGCGTTGCACCACTGGCCCAAGCAATGTAAGACGCGGTGGAAGTGACCATCATGATGCGCACAGCATGTGCAGAAGCCACCACAGCACCGTCTGCCCCTGCACGCTGCGCCTGCACCGACATTTCAGAGGAAGCGCCAAGCGCCACAGAATAGATGGCGGTGGGTCCGTCCACTTTGGCCAGCATTTGCAAAGCCCTGGCCGACATCACCGACATGAAAATGCCGACAAACGCACCCAACACCATCCACGGCGCCAAGCCACCAATCATGGCCAAGACGGCGGGCGTGAAATACAAGCCAATCGAAGCACCAATGTAGATTTGCGCCGACTTGCGTGCCAACACTGGCTGTTTGTGAACGCGGTTGGCCATGCTGACACAAGCCACCGCCACCATCGGACCCAACACCCAAGGCAGCGGCACGTGCAAATGAAACGCACCCCAACCGCCGAGCACGGCAAAGCCAATGGTCAGTGCCAAGCGGCCCCATCGATCGAGATCAAAGGCCATCAAGAACCTAAATAAGTGCCGCCGTTGACGTGCATCACTTGGCCCGTCACAAACCTGGCCTGATCGCTTGCCAAAAACGCCACCATGGCAGCCACTTCATCCACCGTGCCACGACGTTCAATCAGGGGATGACGCTTGGCGTGGTGGTTGGGCTCTGCAGAAGCGGCACTGTTGTTGCGGTTGGTTGAAATCATGCCTGGCGAGACACAGTTGACGGTGATGCCGGGCGCCAAGTCGTGGGCCAACGCACGCGTCAAGCCGACCAATCCTGATTTGGCTGTGACCACATGGGGACGGTTCATGGCGCCTGTGTGCGCGGTCAGACCGCCTATGTTGATGACGGCCCCCATAGGCGACTGACGCAACATGGGCAGTGCGGCTTGGCTGCAATAAAACGCGCCGTCCAACACCACGGCCAAAGTGTTGCGCCAATCTTCTACCGACACTTCTTCAATGGGTGCTTCGCGCCGAATGGCCGCGTTGTTGACCAACACATCCAGACGGCCCCATGTCGACTGAATCAAATCCATCATGCCCTGAACACGCTGCCTGTCGGTCACATCGGCCACACACAACAAAGCCGGTGTGCCCAGCGCCAGCAATTCATCAACCACTGCTTGGCCTTCACTGACTGATGCACGCACATTGATGGCCAAAGCAAAACCTTGCTTGGCCAAAGTGTGCGCAATACCACGGCCAATGTTGCGGCCTGCGCCAGTGACCAGCGCCACTTTTTGATCTGGCTTGCGAGTTGTCATGTTGAACTTCTGCTACTTCTTGATTGAGATTGCCGTGGGCGGCTTACTTCACTGACAAGCTGCTCAAAGACACCTTGTTGGCTTTGAACAGACCCTGCACCTGCGCCAAAATGCTTTGCGTTTGCTCGGCATCCAAGCCACCGAACTTGCAATTGGCTTTGAACTTTTGCAACAGGTCGGCATCCGACATAGGATGGTCCACACCGCCTTTGAAAAAGCCTTGTCGCTGCTCTAGCACTTGGCCGTTTTTCAGGTGCACACGAACATGGCCTGTGAACTGCTTGGGGTAAGGGTTCTGAGGATCGACGATGTAGCGGACCTTGGCGGCCAACGCACGAATGTCTGCGCCTTGCACCACCTCTTCGGTATAGGCCTCGAGGCCGGCATCGTCCAACATCAAACCTGCAGCAATGGCATAGGGAATGCTGAACTTGGCAGCATAGGCATTGGGCGGTGAATGCTTGAGCGACAAAGGCTCCCACAAACGATGCACGATGCCCTCTGCGGTATCGCACTCAATGCGATCGATCTCTGTCAGGGCCACACCTTGCGCAGTCAGGTCCTGACGAATCAGTCGGGCGCAATCAATGAAGGGGTGCGCCATGGTGCCGCAAGCATAGGGCTTGAATGCAATGGTGGTCCAAATCCAAGCTTGGCCAAAATCTTTGAGCATGGCGTCAAAGTTGCCGTCGGTGGTGTTTGCAAAACCATGGAACAAACCATGGTGGCCTTCAAACACAGTGGCGGG
>RFVJ01000277.1 GCA_009928125.1 Betaproteobacteria bacterium | reverse complement strand
ATCCCCTGCACTGGCAAACCCACCAAACTGCCACCAATCACAAACAGCGACAAAGCGCCGCTGGCTTGCGCAAACAAACTGACAGTTCGACCCAGACTGGGCGACAACTGCCATTCACACCAAGAGAACAAAAAGCCCAGCACAATGCCCCAAATCATGGGGTTGTAGAACATGCCTTTCAAGGTTTGCCAAACGACATCTTGCCAACGACTTTGTCCTTGACCTGTGTCAGCCCATGCCAACAGCAGCGGAATGATGATCAAAATTTCCACCATCATGTTGAGCGCCAACACCACCCCTGCAACCGATGCCAGCGGGCCAAGGCTTAAGAGCATGACGGGATAACCCACAAAGCCACTGTTCGGGCAACTCATGCCCATGGCCAGACAACTGCTGAGACTCCGACTGGCTCTGCTCACGCGCAGCGCCCAAACAATGCTGAGACTCAAGGTGAACAAGGACGCCAAGGCATAGGCGGTCACATACTCAACATTCAAAATATCACTGACTTTGCGCTGCGACAAGGCGTTGAACAACAGGGCTGGCATCGCCACCTTGACCACAAATGTGCCAAAAGCACGCATGTCGGTTTTCTGGAAGAAGCCCCAACGCGTCAGGCCGTACCCCAGCGCAATGGCCAAGTAGATGGGGGCCGTGATGGCCAGAATGTCAAACATCAAGCGCCCTGTTGACGAGCTGCAAGCAAGCAGTCGGCATAGTCTTGCCATGCAGCGTCTTTGGGCAAATGTTGAAATACACCCTGCGCTGCTTGGTCTGACACCCATTGCTGTTTTTCCGCCGTGGCCGCAGCCATGAATGGCTCAAAGCCTGCCTCTTTGACGGTGTTGGCGGCTTCGCGCATCTCTTCGGCTCTGCGCTTGCCATGCTGCACCACACGACTGAAGAAGTAAGCCCCTTGCATCGACCAATCAATTTGTGGAAATGTTTCCTGCAAGGTCGGTAAGACATGCGCCTCTACGCCATAAGCACGCGCAGTGGCGTAGCTTTCAATCACCAAAGCTTCTAAGCCTTTGATCATGACGCTGCGGCTCATTTTGATGGCACTGGCCACACCCAATTTGTCACTCACTGATTTGGCGTCCAGGCCCCAAGCTTGCAGCGAAGTTGCCAAGGCATGCGAGTGTGCGCCACCCAAAAGCATCGGCACTTTGATGCCGTAAGGTGGCACAGACGTCATGACGCCTGCTTCCACATAGATACCGCCAGCGGCATCGATGAGTGCCGCGCAAGCTTGCTTGGTGCCAGGCGATGCAGAATTCAAATCCAAGTACACCGTGCCTGGCCGAATGCTTTGCGCAGCTTGCTGGGCGACCGACAAAGTATTGGAAGCGGTGACCGCCGAAATGATGAATTGACTTTGCGCACAAAGCGCTGCCATGGCACCAACGGCTTGTATGTTGTGCTGTGACGCGTGGGCTTTCTCAGCCTCTTGCACGCCCCAAGGCGTTGACGCTTCAAATTTCAGATCCCACGCAGACACCTGGGTGACGCCCGGTTTTTCGAGAAGACCCAAGGCAAATGTTTTGCCCACTTCACCATAGCCAATCAATCCAATTTGTGAGAACTGCATGTCGATTTTTTCTGTAAGCGTCGAAGTGTGAGGTGGTCATCGTGACTATTGCTTGGCAATGCCTGCGCGTTGAATCACATCGCCCCAACGTTTGGTTTCACTGCTGAGCAGATCGGCGGCCTGTTGCAAGCTGCCAGGCTGAGGGTCGACATTCATGTCGATTAGTTTTTTGCGAACGTCGGTGTTGTTCAAGGCACTTTGAATTTCTTGGTTCAAACGTTGAACAATGTCACGAGGGGTTTTGGCAGGTGCAGCCAATGCGTTCCAAGATGCTGCATACAAAGTTTTAACGCCCATTTCTTTGGCAGTGGGTACTTGAGGCAATGCAGCTGCACGCTTGTCGCCTGTCACGGCCAAAGCGCGCAAGGCTTGACCTTTGATTTGAGGCAACACAGGCGCAAGAATTTCAACACCCACATCAATTTGTCCACCGCGTAAGGCCGTTAAAACCGCAGGTGTGCCATTGAAAGGCACGACTTGCGCATCGATGCCGGCAGTCGATTTGAACAGTTCAGCAGCCAAATGCTGCGTGCTGCCCACATTGATGCTGCCAATGTTGAGCTTGCCAGGGTTGGCTTTGGCAAATGCCAGCAAATCGGACAAGTTGGCAAACTTAGACTCTTGTGGCACCACAATGGCAATGTCAAAGGTACCCAAAACTGACAAAGGAATGAGGTCTTTTTCTGCGTCGTAAGGCAAGCTCTTGAACAAGCCTGCGCTGACCGCGGTGGCGTTGGACATCAAGAGCAAGGTGTAACCATCGGGCGCTGATTTGGCCACTGCATCGGTGGCCACCACACCCCCAGCGCCAGGCTTGTTTTCGATCACAATGCTTTGGCCCATGTTCTCACCCATCTTTTGCGCCACA
>RFVJ01000276.1 GCA_009928125.1 Betaproteobacteria bacterium | reverse complement strand
TCGGCCACCTGCTGGGCCAAGGTAGCGCCAAACAAGGGCGACAACTCGGGGGCCGTGACAAAGTCACTGCCCGATTGGGGCATGCTGCCAAACTTAGGCTGTTGGTTGGCGTAATAGCCCAAACCGGGCTCGTACAGGGCCAAGGCCATGAACTGATCAAACGGCAACCAGCCGTCGGCCGCCAAAATGGCCTTGTGCACCCGCGCCAGCATGGCGGTCGTTAAACTATGAGCTTCTGTCATCACCCCCGATTGTCCCTGAATGTCGACATCTTTTTCTTCTGCGCCTCACACGGCACCGCGCACAGCCCTGGTCACAGGGGCCGGCAAGCGCTTGGGCAGAGAAATCGCCCTGGGCTTGGCCCACGCGGGATGGCAAGTGGCAGTGCACTACAAAAGCTCTGAGGCCGAAGCTTTGCAAACAGCCAAAGATTGCTTGGCCTTGAACAAAGCCACAGCGTCATGGGACCCGCATCGGTTTATTTTTCAAGCAGATTTGGGGGATGAATCAGCCACCCGGCAATTGCTAGCCCAAGTGGTCCGTCAACTGGGCGACGTGCACGGTGTGGTCAACAGTGCGGCCTTGTTCGAACACGATGACATTCACAGTTTCAGCTATGCCAACATGGCCCAACATTGGACTGCCAACACAGGCGCCGCCATTGTCTTGGCGCAAGCTTTGCACCAGCATTGCCAAGCACGTCAAGCACCCGCCGCCGAGGCTGTCGTCATCAACATGCTGGATCAAAAGTTGTGGAACCCCAACCCCGACTTTTTAAGTTACACCTTGTCCAAGGCGGCGCTGGAAGCGGCCAATACTTTGTTGGCGCAAGCCTTGGCACCGCAAGTGCGCGTAGTGGGCGTGGCGCCTGGCCTCACACTCACCAGCCACATGCTGGACGATGAGAAGTTTCAACAACTGCACAAGCTCAGCCCCTTGGGCCGCTCTTCCTCCGCCCAGGATGTGGTGAGCACCGTGGTGTTTGCCATGCAAAACCGGGCCATCACAGGCACCACCTTGTTGGTCGATGGCGGACAGCACTTGATGAAATTTGAGCGTGATTTTTCTTTGATGTGAGCACCCCATGACGGCCACCTCCACAGCCACTTCTGGCAACCAAACCCTCACGCTCACAGGCTTGCGCTTTGATGCCAATTTGGGCATCTTGGAACACGAGAAAACAGCACCTCAGCCCATTCAAGTGGACTGCGCAAAATCATCATCGATGAATGCACAGCCGAGCACGTGAACTTGCTTGAAAGTCTCATCGGCAAACTGGCGCACCGCCTCATGCAACTGCATGGCGTCAAAGGTGTGCGCGTGAAAATTGCCAAACTCGAAATTTTTGAAGATTGCGAAGTTGCCATTCGCATGGAAACAGGACAATGGTGAAACCATGAATGCACCCACCCCCAACAGCTGGCTAGAAGCCGTGGCCGACGATGCCGATGCGCAGGCCGAACAAGCCGAGCAAAAAGCCAAGGCCCTGAAGATTGAACGCGAAACCCACAAGCTCGAAAAGCGCTTGTGCCGTCAGGTGGGTCAGGCCATCAGCGAGTTCAACATGATTGAAGAAGGCGACCGCATCATGGTCTGCATGTCGGGTGGCAAAGACAGCTACGGCATGCTCGACATCTTGATGAAGATGAAGCAGCGCGCGCCCGTCAACTTCGAGCTGATCGCTGTCAACTTGGATCAAAAGCAGCCTGGCTTTCCTGCCGAAATTTTGCCCGCTTACTTGGGCAGTTTGGGCATCCCGTTTCACATTGAAACGCAAGACACCTATTCCATCGTGAAGGACAAAATTCCCGAAGGCAAAACCATGTGCAGTTTGTGCAGCCGTTTGCGCCGCGGTATTTTGTACAAGGTCGCAGGCCAGCTTAAGTGCAACAAGCTGGCCTTGGGTCATCACCGCGATGACATGCTGCAAACTTTTTTCCTCAACATGTTTTTTGGTGGCAAGCTCAAAGGCATGCCGCCCAAATTGCTGAGTGACAACGGCGAGTTCATGGTCATTCGCCCCCTGGCCCATGTGGCCGAGGCCGACCTTGCGCGCTGGGCCGAGCACCGTCAATTCCCCATCATTCCTTGCACGCTGTGTGGCAGCCAAGAAAACCTGCAGCGCAAACAAATTGGCAACATGATTCGCGACTGGCAGAAAAAATACCCTGGCCGCATTGAAAACATGTTTGCCGCTTTGCAAAACGTGGTGCCCTCCCATTTGATGGACGCCCAATTGCACGACTTTAAAAACCTTCAAATCACTGGCAAGCCCGATCCAGAGGGCGACAAAGCTTTTGACGAAGAAAGCTTTGAAGCGCCCAATGTCATGGCCAGCTTGCAGGGTGTGCAAGTGGTGCAACTTTGAACCGAGTGACTTTGCCCAACACGCATTTCTTCAGGAGGCAATCATGAAACAGCCTGCCATGTCTCAAAGCATGAAGCGCATCTTCTTGCTGG
>RFVJ01000275.1 GCA_009928125.1 Betaproteobacteria bacterium | reverse complement strand
CCAATGGCCATGGTTCTGCCGACCCAAGTGTTTTCAACCAAGGGGGCCGCATCGGAATGAATCACCAAATTGGGACGGAACCTGCGAACATCGAAACGCCCCTGTGGATAGTGCTGTTGAAAATGTTCAAGTGTGACCGACGCAATCAAGTGAAGGCTCCCGTAATCCACAAACGCACCCGGCGCAGCGCCGCCCCCGAGGGGAAGTTCTGTGACTTCGCTCAGCGAGCCACCCAATGTGCCTTTGGGCACCTCAATCAACAATCCTGGCGGCGCACTGGCCATCAGCTTGAGCTTTTTGTCAAAAACAGCAGAGATTTTTTCTTCAAGCGCCGTGCTTTCGGAGGTGAGCGTCTCACCTGACGGAAAGGTGATTTGCAAGGGTGGCATCGCTTCACATGCTGTAGGCTCAGCGACAAAGTGAGGGTGATAGTTCAAAAAGTTTTCAGCCCATTTTCGGACCACCGCCGCTCGGTTTGTTTCTTCATTCACAAAAGCGTAAGCACGGTCACCGACCATGCCTTTTTCCGTGACCATGACAGAGGGAATCAATTCGCCGGCCATGGACTTCACGGGATAACGCCATATCGACTCAACAAAATCAGAAGTCATCTCACCCGCTTTCGCATTCTTGGAAGCCACGGACAAATCGCTCTTAACAGCAGGCGCAGAAGCAACTTGGGCAGCATTCTTTCTAGCCTCCATGAGCTTTTGCCTTCCTGAGTGTGTGAGGTATTGCATCCCCGCATCCGTGTTGTTGCTGCGCCCATAGTGGTAGGCCAATGCCGCCACATGGTCATCGATCGAGTGGATGTACACCGCTTCAATGGCAGCACCAATTCGCTCATGCAATACTTTTCGGCGTTCTAACAAAAGGGTGTTGTACGCCACGTCTTGTGTTAACGCACTTTTGAAAATATAGCCTTTGATGCCAGCCACATATTTTTCATAAATGAACTCACCCAACTGAAGTTCTTTGAGGTGCTTTTCAAGTTGAGCTTGTGGAATGCCCGTCACTGCCACGATCAAGGGCAAGGAAAATTCTTTGCCAATGACAGCCAGCGTTTGCAACAATTCTTTGGCATGCGTAGGCAACCGGTCGATCCTGGCCGCCAGAATGGCTTGAACAGATGATGGAATCTCAAGTTCGTTCAATTTTTTGGTGAGAATGACCTTGCCATCGCGGGTCAAAGTGCCCTCATCAAACATGCTCTTGACCATTTCTTCCATGAAAAATGGCGTGCCACTCGTCTTTTCATAAATCAAACGCTTGAGGTCCGAGAGTTGACCATGTTGCCCCAACATGGCAGCAAGCATGGCGGTGGCAGCGTCTTCCGCCAAGGGGTCTAAATGGATTTGAGTGATGTAGGATTTACTGCGCCACTTGTGTACATACTCTGGTCTGTAGTTCACGATCAGCAAGATTCTGGCGGTTCCAAGAGACTCTGAAAGCAGCGTTAAAAATTCTTCCGTTTGTGCATCGATCCAATGCAAATCTTCAAACACAAGCGTTAATGGAAAGCGCTCAGACTCTCGCACAAAGAGCCGCTTGATGCACTCCCAAGTCTGTGTTTGCCGATCGGCATCGTCCATGTCAAACAAAGGATCCTCTGCACCTGCAAGGTTGAGGAAACTGAACAAATGCGCCTGAATATCCTGCAGTTGAGAATCCAGCTCGTGGATTTTGTTTGTGATTTTTTCTCGGCGCTGAAGTTCTGTGTCATGGGCCTCAATGTTGAAATAGGCATGCAACATTTCAATCAAAGGCAAACCAACGCTTGCTTTGCCGTGCGATACCGAGGATGTTTCCAAAACGGTTGAAGCAGCACGGAACTCCGCCATCGCCTCCAATATCAAACGAGATTTACCGGTGCCAGCTTCAGCCACAATGCTGACCATTTGACCACCACCCGCTTGTGCTTTGCTTGCCGCAAGCTTCAGTGTGGCCAGCTCGTGAGCCCGTCCTACAAATTGAGTGAATCCCTGATCCGCAGCACGTTGCATGCGGGTGCGTTGTTTGCCTAAACCCGTGACTTCATAAACTTGAATAGGCTCGCTCACGCCTTTCACAGTGGCCAGGCCGAGATCATTGAATTCGCATGCGCCGTCACACAATTGACGAATCGCCTCGGACACTGCAATAGAGCCCACTGGCGCCAGGGTCTGCAATCGCGCCCCCAAGCTGGTGGAGTGCCCAATGGGCGTGTATTCAACTTGGCCATTGCCCAATCGCAACGGCCTTACCACAGCCTCTCCCGTGTGAACGCCAACCCGCCCTTGTATGGGCTGATGACCTTTGGCGCAGATCAAAGCTGAATGGTCTTTGATATCGCTTTGCATTCGCAAGGCGGCATACAGCGCACGTTGGGCATGATCTTCGTGCACCACAGGCGCACCAAACATGGCAAAAATACCATCCCCAGTGGTCTGCACCACGTAGCCATCGTAGTGGAGCACGGCAT
>RFVJ01000274.1 GCA_009928125.1 Betaproteobacteria bacterium | reverse complement strand
CCTTTTTCGACATGATCATTACCAGTTTGCTGGACACGGACCTCTACAAGTTCACCATGATGCAGGTGGTTCTGCATCAATTTCCGGGTGCGCAAGTAGAGTACCGTTTCAAATGCCGAAATCCTGGCGTCGAACTGGCTCCTTTCGTTGAAGAAATTCGAAGTGAAATCAAATCGCTCTGCAGCTTGCATTTCAAAGAAGATGAGCTGGCTTATTTGCGTTCTTTGCGCTTCATTAAAAGTGACTTTGTAGATTTCTTAGGCTTGTTCAAGCTGAATGAAAAATACATTCAGGTCACACCCAATTTGGCGGGTGAAATTGACATCGTCATTCAAGGGCCGTGGCTGCACACCATCCTGTTTGAGATCCCCGTGCTGGCCATCGTCAATGAGGTGTACTTTAGAAACACGCAACGATTGCCTGATTTGATGCAAGGTCGCAGTCGGCTCGAAACCAAAATCAAGCAGTTGCAAGCTGACGATCTGAAGTCTTTGAAGATTGCCGATTACGGAACGCGTCGCCGATTTTCTCGTGCCTGGCATGAGGAGGTTTTGCGTGTGTTGATTGGTCGACTGGGTTCAGGTCTGAATGGTCAGTTTGCAGGTACCAGCAATGTGCATTTTGCATACATGTTGGGCCTCACGCCTTTGGGCACCATGGCGCACGAGTACTTGCAGGCTTGCCAAGCATTGGGACCACGACTGCGGGACAGTCAGGTCTTTGCCTTTGAGTCTTGGGCCCGCGAGTACCGCGGCGACCTTGGCATTGCTTTGAGTGATGTCTATGGCTTCAATGCCTTCTTGCGAGACTTCGACATGTACTTCTGCAAGTTGTTTGATGGTGCGCGTCACGACAGTGGTGACCCTTTCATTTGGGGCGAGCGCATGATTGCGCATTACCGTGCCAACCGAGTGGACCCTCACACCAAAACGCTGATTTTCAGTGATGGCTTGACCGTGCCCAAAACCATTGATTTGTTCCGACAGTTCAATGGTCGCTGTTTGTTGGCATTTGGCATTGGCACCAACCTGACCAACGATTTGGGCTATGAGCCTTTGCAAATTGTCATCAAGATGGTGAAGTGCAATGGGCAGCCTGTTGCCAAGACTCGCTGATGTCCACTGCACAAATTGTGTTCTTCTTAATGGGGGCCATGACGATCGTGGAAGTGGTTGATGCGCATGATGGCTTTGAGGTGATCACTGCGCGCATTCAAACCAAAAAGCTTTCAAGTCTCATGTGCTTGGTAGGCTTTGTGACCTTTTTCCTCAGTTCGATTTTGGACAACCTCACCACCACCATTGTGATGGTGTCATTGATGAAAAAGTTGCTTGAAAAGCGAGAGGATCGCTTGTTCTTTGCGGGGATGATTGTCATTGCAGCCAATGCGGGCGGTGCATGGACGCCCATTGGTGATGTCACCACCACCATGCTGTGGATTGGTGGCCAAGTGACCACGGTCGAAATCATGAAAGGCTTGTTCATTCCCTCCATGATCAACTTGTTGGTGCCATTGGCTGCAACTGCTTGGATATTGCGCGGTCGCTTGGTTGAGGCGCCCCTGCGAGAAGTGAGCCAAGGTCAAATTGAAACCACGGCATTTGAGCGTCAATTGATGTTCTTCTTGGGTTTGGGTATTTTGGTGGCAGTGCCCGCGTTTAAAACCATCACGCACTTGCCTCCGTTTTTGGGTATTTTGTTTGGTTTGGGCGCCCTTTGGTTGGTGGGAGATTGGGTCCACCGTCACAAACCAGATGAAGACAAAGAGCATCTCACCTTGGTCAGCGCTTTGACACGCATTGACATGAGCTCTATCTTGTTTTTTGTCGGCATTTTGCTGGCCGTGGCCAGTTTGGAGCATGCCCACATTTTGACGGCAGTGGCACAGTGGTTGAATGATGTGGTTGGGCGCTTGGATGTCATTGTGATGTTGATCGGTTTGGTCAGTGCCGTGGTGGACAATGTTCCTTTGGTCGCCGCTTCCATGGGCATGTACAGCTTGGCGCAATACCCAGCAGACAGCTTCCTTTGGGAGTTCATGGCTTACTGCGCTGGCACGGGGGGCTCTATTTTGATCATTGGCTCTGCTGCGGGTGTAGCGGCCATGGGTCTGGAGAAGATTGATTTTCTTTGGTACGCCAAGAAGATCAGTTTGCTTGCCCTGATGGGCTACTTGGGAGGCGCATTTTTCTACATCCTCGAATACCAGTTGACCCATTGATGTCTTGCGCAATTCACACGTCATTTAGAGAGAGAATTTCATGAAGCCTAAGTTATTGGTGGCACGGCCCATTTTTCAATCGATCATCGACGCACTGTCTGTGAACTTTGAAGTCACGTCCAATCAAGATGACACACCCTGGACACCAGAATCTTGGCGGCTGGCCTTGAGCCAGCATGATGGCGCTCTGACCACGGGAACCGATCCTGTCAATGGGCAAACTTTGTCTGCGCAACCTCGC
>RFVJ01000273.1 GCA_009928125.1 Betaproteobacteria bacterium | reverse complement strand
ATGTGTCAATTAATAAATACACCTGCTTTTGAAGCAAGTCGGCTGGTCGCCTTAAGGGAGTTCTGAATCGACGTCCGCGTCGGACAAAATGCCAAAACGACGCAGTTTGACGTACAGACTTTGCCGCGAGAGACCCAACATTTCAGCCGCAGAAGCCCTGTTGTTGTGGGTCAATTCCAAAGCGGCTTCGATGCACATGCGCTCAATGGTGTCAACGGTCTCGCCGACAATGTCTTTGATGGGTCTGCGGCCAACCAACTGAGACAATTCAGCGAAGGGCTGTGGCACCGCCGCTGTGGTGCCGGCAGCGACTTGCATCCGGCGGTCCATGTCGCGCACAAAAAAGGCATACAGGGGTTCGGGGCGCGAAAGATAGACGGCAGAGACTTCCACGGGCAAGGTCATGCCCGACAAAGTTCTAACCTCCGTCGCAAAATTTCGAACCGGCAAGTGTTGTTTGAGGGATGTGTTCAGGACACCCCAGTCCACCGAGCCTCGCAACAACCAGCGCTCCATGGGTTGGCCAATGACCTGCGAAGAAGCAGTGAGTCCCAACAAAGCCATGCCTTCTTCATTGACGCTTTTGACAGTGCCCGAAGTGTCTGTGAGAAGCCAACCGTCTGGGAATTGCTCCATGGCTTCGCTGAGCACCGCAGAAGACTCTGCGTCCACCGAAGATACCGCAGACGCTTCTCGTTGCACCAAGCGCACCAAATATTGCGCGCCACCCTCTTGCCGAAAGACGGTTGCAGACACTGTCAGCGGCACACTGGCACCCATGAGGGTGGCCGAGCACATCTCAATGCGGCCTGTGGCCAATGCTGTTCGTAGCAAGGACTGAACCTCGCCCTGGCTACTGGCTTCAAAGCATTCCCGAAAATCGCGTCCGACCAAACGCTTGCCAGCGTCTTTGAACAAGGCCTGGGCACCCACATTGGCTTCAATCAAACGATAAGAAGCCGCATCGATCATGAGCACAGCTTCTGGCGATGTTTCAAACAAAACCCGGTAACGCGCTTCAATGTGCCTCAGGCGCAAGTAATCACGCTCGACCGATTGTTGAGTTTCAACCAACCTGCGCTGCAATTCAGCCAAGCGCTCGAGGTTGCGACCGACAGCCAAAAACTTATGGCCTTTCAAAGGCACTGTGACGTATTGAATGGCAGCCTCTGCACCAGAAGGCGTGGGATGATTCACATGACGCCAATTGAGGACCGTGTTGTCATCTGAAACTTGCAACAAGTCTTGAATTTTTTTCTTGCTTTCAACAGTGACCGTGTCGGTCCAACGCTTACCCAACCAAGCTTGACAACCCAAACTGGCCATGGTGTCTTGCGCTGTCGACACGTCTTCAATGACACCCTGACTGTCAATGACCAAGCTGACGTCAGAGACCACACCCAAAAGCTTGGAGAATGTGGCTGGATCGAGGTTTTTGGTGTTCATTGAGACTGCAAATTGACTTCAGTGATTTGAAGTTGACACTTTTTTTTGTTGGCGAAGCATACACTCAAAAAATGCCTTTGTTTCCTAGGGCAAATCTGAGGCATTGATGCAAGACAAACTAAGGTGTCATGTTAATTTGACGCTCCATGTTGAAAAGGATTTGAGTCACAGATTCGACGGCTTGCAAGGCATTACCTTTCAGCAAATGCGTATCTGACCAAGTTACTTTTTCGGGGGCAAAACTCGCCACAGGCCCGCCCACAAAAACTTGAAGCGCTGTATTGACACAGTCTGTGAGCAATTCGGGCAATGCAGCTTGAATGTCCGCCAGATGGCGCTCAGTGGCCAGGGACAAACCAACGACATCGAACCAATCCGCTTGGAAATGCCGCTTGAAATCGTTCATGTCGATGGGGTTGACCAAGGTGACATTCCAGCCTGCTCGCCTGAAAAACTCGCTCAGCATGAACACGCCCAAGCCATGTTGCGAGGTGGGCTCAGTCATCAGCAGCACGCTGTAGCCATTGGGCTCTAGGCGGCCTTCTGTCACAAACTCTGCACTGAAATCGTGCAACATTTGATGCAGCCTTGAAAAACCAATGGTGCACTCGGCAAAACTCAGCCGATCAGACAACCAATGCTCACCCAAGACCTTGGCGCTTTCGGCAATGCCCGCGATGTAAACCTGCGCCAAAGACAAGCCCTGTCGTTGCCAACCCACAATGACCTTGCGGGTTTCTTCCAAGCTCTGCAAGCTGGCATCGGCCAAAAGGACCACTTGGGCCTTGTCAATTCCGTCGTTTCTGCCAAAAGTCGTGCCGCCCACCAGGCGAGGTCCCACGTTCAGGCTGGCCTTTTTGACGTTCTTGGCCGAGCCAGCGCCCCAGCGCTCGGCTTCCTGTCCTATTGAACGGTCAAATTGATGCTGACTCACAGCGTTTACCCATTTCCTGAATTAACACGGTCAGTGTCTCTGAAGTTCCTGTCGCTTCAATTCAGTGTAAACCCTACATAACATATATATTGTCAATT
>RFVJ01000272.1 GCA_009928125.1 Betaproteobacteria bacterium | reverse complement strand
GCTGTGGCTGCATCTGACTGCGCATTGCCAGAGGACTTCACTGCGCGTTTCAAACCGAAATTCAAGTTGTCTGTCACGTTGAGGTGCGGCAACAAACTGGACTCTTGAAACACATAGCCCAAGGGTCGTTGCCAAGTTGGCAAGTCAATGCCTTGCTGTGTGTCTTGCCAAACATGCGAACCGACTTGAATGCAACCCAGTTGATTCTTTTCCAAGCCAGCCACGGCACGAAGCAATGTTGTTTTGCCTGAGCCAGAGGGTCCAAAAATAGCGGTGATGCCCAGCCCAGGCAATTGAAGGTCCAAGTCCAGTTCAAAAACTGGTCGACTCATCTTGATCTTGAGATGCAGGGTAGTCATACCACCTGCCTTTGGCGTCGGTTCATCAATGCCAAGGCCAAGAGCACGACAAACGAGAAGACCAACATACCCGCCGCCAAAACATGCGCTTGAGCGTAGTCCATGGCCTCCACATGCCCATAAATTTCTGTCGACACCACACGCGTCTTACCAGGAATGTTGCCGCCGATCATCAACACCACACCAAACTCACCCACGGTGTGGGCGAAGCTCAAAATGGCGGCTGTCACCATGCCCGGTTTGGCCATGGGCAAAGCCACTGAAAAGAAAGCATCCAATGGACTGGCGCGCAGGGTGGCTGCAACCTCCATCGGTCTGGGTCCCATGGCATCAAAAGCGTGCTGCAAAGGCTGCACGGCAAAAGGCAATGAGAACAAGATGGAACCGATCAACAGACCTGTGAAAGTGAACGAGAGCACGCCCCAGCCCATGGCCTGCGTGAATTGCCCCAAGGGACCGTGAGGCCCCATCGCAATCAGCAAATAAAAGCCCAAAACGGACGGTGGCAAAACCAAGGGCAACGTGACCAGCGCATGAATGGGTGCACGCCAAGCAGATTGCGTTTGGGACAGCCACCACGCCAATGGCGTCGCCAACACCAACAACAAGACAGTGGTGGAGGTGGCCAATACCAAAGTCAATTGAATGGCTTGCCAAGATTCGGGCGACAAATTCATGCGTGCAAGTTTACGACGAAGTCCTGAAGCCCTTGGATGTGAGAAATTTTGCATCTGTTGGATATAACCGACACCATAAATTCCTGAGGGCGCTATCTTTGCGCCTCATGAAAAAAATTTGGGACATTTCCCCACCCATTGATGCAAGCAGCCCGCTCTTTCCGGGCGATACGCCTTTCCAACTGAAATGGTCTGCCCAAATTGCGGCAGATTGCCCTGTGAACGTCAGCGCCATCACCTTGTCGCCCCACGTGGGCTCACACGCCGATGCACCTTTGCACTACGACCCTGAAGGCGCCGCCATCGGCCAAGTCGACTTGCAGACCTACATAGGTCCATGCCGCGTGATTCATGCCATTGGCGTTGGGCCGCTGATCACGGTGCAGCATTTAGCGCATCAACTGCACAATGTCCCCGAGCGACTTGTGCTTAGAACTTACGCAACATTTCCTACCCATCAATTTGACAGCCAGCTCACTGCATTCGCGCCGGAAACGCTGCATGCCTTAGCAGACCTCGGTGTCAAACTGATTGGCATCGACAGCGCCAGCATTGATCCGGCCAACAGCAAGACATTGGACAGTCACCAAGTGATTCGTCAGCGCAACATGCGCGTTTTGGAAAACTTACAACTGGATCACATAGAACAAGGTGACTACGAACTGATCGCCCTGCCCCTCAAACTCATGAGCGCGGACGCAAGTCCAGTTCGCGCCATCCTTCGAGAACTTTGAACATGACAACCCACTCTCTAGCCGAATGCCAAGCTCTGGACCAACAAGACCCCTTGCGCTCTTTGCGTGAATTGTTTCAACTGCCCGAAGGCGTGATTTACTTGGATGGCAATTCATTGGGCGTTTTGCCCAAAGCAACGCCTGCGCGCGTTGCGCAAGCGGTGACGCAAGAATGGGGCACCGACCTGATTAAAAGTTGGAACACAGCAGGTTGGTTTCAATTGCCCCTGAAAGTAGGCAACAAAATTGCCCGTCTGATTGGCGCGAAAGACGATGAAGTGGTAGCGGCAGACAGCACCTCCATCAATTTATTCAAAGTGCTCAGTGCGGCTTTGTCAATTGCCAAAGCCGATCACCCCCAAAAGAACATCGTTCTGAGTGAGCGCACCAACTTTCCAACCGATCTCTACATTGCAGAAGCCTTGTGCAAAGAGCGCGGCTACCAACTTAAATTGGTAGAAGCCGAAGAACTTCACAGCGCGCTTCAACATGACGTCGCTGTTTTGATGTTGACGCATGTGAACTACCGCACAGGCGCCATGCTGAACATGAAAGACATGACCACGGCTGCACACGCGGTAGGTGCATTGACCGTTTGGGATTTGGCACATAGCGCAGGTGCAGTACCTGTTGATTTGAACGGCGCCCATGCCGACTTTGCTGTGGGCTGCGGCTACAAATACCTCAACGGCGGCCCCGGTGCACCCGCATTT
>RFVJ01000271.1 GCA_009928125.1 Betaproteobacteria bacterium | reverse complement strand
ACTCTTTGACAACCTTGCCCCATTTGACGAGGTCATCCCGCATCAGCTTGGCAAACTGTTCAGGCGTTCCACCCGTGATGTCCAAACCTTGGTCGCCCAGTTTTTTGCGCAAGTCTTCTGCGCGCAAGGCTTTGTTCACTTCCGCATTCACGGCCAACACCACCTCTGCCGGCAACTTGGCGGGGCCGAGCAATCCAAACCAGGTGGTGGCCTCAAAACCCTTCAAGCCAGACTCGGCCACTGTGGGGACATTGGGTAAGTCGTCTGTGCGTTTGGCAGATGTCACCGCCAATGCTCTGAGCTTGCCGCTCTTGATATGACCAATCAGGGTGGGCACAGAAGAGACGTATACCTGCACATTGCCACCGATCACATCGGTCAAGCCCTGGGCTGCACCCTTATAGGGAATGTGCGTCATGCGAACGCCCGCTTCTTTTTGCATCAGTTCAGTGGCCAGGTGCGCCACCGTACCGCTACCCGAACTTGCGTAATTGATGACATCAGGTTGGGCTTTTGCTGCCGCTAACAATTCACCAAATGTTTTGTACGGCGAATTGCTTGCCACCACAAACACCACGGGGGAACTGCCGATGTTGACGATGGGGGTCAGGTCTTTTGAAGGGTCATAGGGCAGCTTGCTATAGAGGCTGGGATTGATGGCCAAGTTGCTGGTTTGGCCAATCACCAAATTCAAACCATCGGGCGCGGCCTTGGCAATGGCGTCCACGCCAATGTTCCCTCCGGAGCCAGGCTTGTTGTCGTAAATGAACGTCCATTTGGTGTTGGACACCACTTTATTGCCCACCTCACGTGCAATCAAATCAGTGCCACCACCTGCCGGGAAGGGCACCACCACACGAATGGGCTTGGACGGCCAGTTTTGCGCAAGAGCGTTGAATGTCAGTGTGGCACCTAGCAAAAGAGTAGCCAACGTACCCTGCGTCACGAAGCGACGCGCCTGCACTGAGTGAGTCATGTTTGTCTCCAAAAGGGAAGAATTGTTTGAGGCGGATTGTTCATGCATCTTTCATTGAATACAATAGTGTTTCACACAGTGAAAGATGTTTCATGGCACGAAAACCCAACGCGACACCCACGGCAGATGAACCCCAAAGCGACGGCGGCGTGATCGCTGTGAAACGGGCTTTGCAAATTCTGGAGGTCTTTGAAATTGGCGACCAACACCTGTCGCTGGCCGAACTCAGCCGACGAACAGGCCTGCACAACACCACCGTTTTGCGCCTGGCGCGCACGTTGGCCCTTTCAGGCTACATGGTGCAAAAGGAAGAAGGCACTTGGCGCTTAGGCGCTGCAGCAGGTTGGCTCGGTGCGCGCTACCAAGCCGGATTTGACATCAACGACGTGGTGGAGCCCACACTGCGCCAGTTGTCGAGTGAAACCAAAGAGAGCGCTTCTTTTTATGTGCGCGAAGGTGATGTTCGCTCTTGCATTTCTCGCGTCGAAGGCCCGCAATCGGTTCGTCACCACGTGCGCATTGGCATGCGATTGCCATTGAACTTAGGCGCCCCGGGCAAAGTGATCTTGGCGTTTTCTGGTGAAAGCGGTGCAGAGTACGAGACGATTCGTCGCAGGGGATATCACATGTCAATGGGAGAAAGAGATCCCGAGGTGTCCAGCGTGGCAGCGCCAGTGTTTGGATTGAACTGGCGATTATTGGGTTCGATGTGCATTTCGGGACCGACAGCACGTTTGAACAAAAACAAGTTGCAATTGAATGCCAAGACTGTGATGAATGCAGCCAATCAGTTGTCTTATGCTTTAGCGGGCTCCGTGTCCAAGGAAACACCTCAAGTGATTTCGACTTGGCATCCATGAGACTCACAGCGCAAAAGACTAGGCGGCTTTTAAAAAAGCATTCACCAATTGAACCCAATAACTGGCCGCAATGGGCAAGATGGCATCATTGAAGTCATAACCTGGGTTGTGCACCATGCAGCCACCTGTATGGTGATGTTCACCTTGACCGTTGCCCACAATGAGGTAGCAGCCAGGGCACTCTTGCAGCATGAAGGAAAAGTCTTCGCTGCCTGTTAGAGGGGCCAAGTTGGGCATGACACCCTTGTCACCCAACCAGTCCAAGGCCACTTGTTTGGCAAAGGCCGTGCTGGCTTCGTCGTTGATGAGCGAGGGGTAACGCCAGTCGTAATCCACATCAGCCTGCACGCCCAAGGTCTGCGCTTGTGATTGAACCAAATCGGTAATGCGCTGCTTGAGCATGGCGCGAATGTCTGGATTGAAAGCGCGCACCGTTAAGCGCATGGTGACATTTTGGGGAATGACGTTGGCGGCTTCACCGCCATGAATGGCGCCCACCAGTGCGCTGGAGGTGAAGGTGATGCCCACGAGCGACGCCCCGGTGAGGTTGGCGCCGCCGAGCGTGCGGCCGAGGCGGTCGGTGCTCTCGACGGGTTCGTTGGGGAGTAGCGATGGCCAAGGCGGGACAACGCAAGTGCATGTCATGCGGGGAGTTTTTCCTCCCCGACCATCG
>RFVJ01000028.1 GCA_009928125.1 Betaproteobacteria bacterium | reverse complement strand
AACTGCCGCCCAACAAGGCCACATCGGCCAAGCTGTAATACAGGGCCATTTCTCCCAAGCTGTCGCCCATGAAAATCGTTGACCCTGCAGCGTGAGAGGGTGGCGAAGCAGCCTCCTCTTCACCCCATGAGCTTCGGCGCGATAACAGAAAACCGGCTTGCTCAATCAACTGCACCACCTCGTGAACGCGCTGAGGATGACGCGGCACCAGCAGCCATTGAATTTGCACACCCGGGTTGGCTTTGACGAAACTTTGCCACGCCGCCAACCACAAACGCTCTTCTCCCTCGCGTGAACTGGCCAGCATGATGACCGGCATGGCGATGCGCGAACGCCAGGCTTGCCCTGTTGCAACTTGGGCTGCATCGGGCTTGGCGTCGAACTTTAAATTGCCAGTGATGCACTTCACGTTGGCGCCTAAAACTTCGAGCCGCGTGGCATCGCCTTGCGTTTGTGCCAAAACGGCATGCAGCCCTGCATAGGCAGGCTTCATCAACGAGGGCCAGCGCAGGGCTTGCCGCATGGACTTGTCACTCATTCGGGCATTGACCAACACCAAGGGCACTTTGAACTGTTGCGCACAACGAACCCAATTGGGCCAAACTTCTGTTTCCAAGATCAAGCCCAAGCGAGGCTGAAAGGCTTTGAAAAATCGCGTCACCGCGTCCAGAGAATCCCAAGGCTGCCAAACTTGAACATCGCCTGGCTGCAATAACTTTTGCCCCTCTTCTCGTCCTGTGGCGGTGCCGTGGGTCAAAAGCAATTTCATGCCGGGACATTGTTCCCGCAAGCCTTTGAGCAAAATACCTGCCGTGCGGGTTTCGCCCAAAGAGACTGCATGGACCCACACCCATTCACCTGGGCTGGCATGAGCGTAGTGACCGAACCTTTCCTCGACGAATTGACCGTACAAGGCTTCTGCTTTGGCGCGTCGCTTCAATTTTTGACGCAACAAGGGCTGCGCCCACTTCATCAGCATGCTGTAGAACCAAAGAGACAAAGTTGCTTTCACAGAAATGCTTCAGCTTCAAGATCAGTGCGCCGAACGCTGCAATTGCGCATCGGGTTTGACGGTGCGAAGCAAGGCCAGCATGGCATGCTCTATGCGGTCCAATGCGGCTGCCGTGTGGCCTTCAAATCGCAGCACCAAGACAGGTGTGGTGTTGGAGGCGCGAATGAGACCAAAGCCATCGGGCCAATCCACACGCAAACCATCGATGCTTGAGATTTCGGCAGGTGCACTGAAGTGTTGAGACGCCACGGCCAGCAATTGGGCCGTGAGTTGATGCGGCTCTCCCTCTTGGCAAGCCACATTCAATTCGGGCGTGCTGAAACTGGTGGGCAAGCCCTTGAGCACTGCATTGGCATCGGCACTGCGGCTGACGATTTCAAGCAAGCGACAACCGGCATACGTGCCATCGTCAAAACCATACCAACGCTCTTTGAAAAAGATGTGCCCACTCATCTCGCCACCCAAAGGTGCTTGGCCGCCGCCCGCCTCTATCTCTTTCATCTTGGCTTTGATCAAGGAGTGGCCCGTTTTGTACATCAATGGCGTGCCGCCTGCAGCGCGAATGGCGGGTGCCAAACGCTGCGAGCATTTGACATCAAACAAAATGGTGCCCTTGGGGACGCGGCTCAATACATCTTGGGCAAACAGTTGCATCTGACGATCGGGGTAAATGGTTTCACCATCTTGGGTCACGATGCCCAAGCGATCGCCATCGCCATCAAAAGCCAAGCCCAATTCAGCGCCTGAACTTTTCAAAGTGGCTATCAAATCTTGCAGGTTTTCTGGCTTGCTGGGGTCGGGATGGTGATGTGGAAAATGACCATCGACTTCGCTGAACAATTCAATGACGTCACAACCCAGCGCACGAAAGATACCGGGGGCACTTGCACCTGCAATGCCGTTGCCCGAATCCACCACAATTTTCAGAGGGCGACTGAGTTGAATGCCACTCACAATTCTTTGGATGTAAGCCGGCAGGATGTCTGCCGTTTGCACCGAACCGGCATGGGACGGTAGCCAAGATTCAGACTCGATGAGTTGCCGCAGGGTTTGAATTTCATCGCCATAAATGGCACGACCACCCAACACCATTTTGAATCCGTTGTCGTCTTTGGGGTTGTGACTGCCCGTAACTTGTATGCCGCTGTCGCACAGGGTGTGGGCCGCAAAGTAAAGCTGGGGCGTGGTGGTCATGCCCACGTCGATGACTTGGATGCCCACTGAGACCAAACCACGCATCAAGGCACTGGACAAAGCGGGGCCACTCAAACGGCCATCACGGCCCACCGCCACGGTGCGCCGTCCTTCTTTCAAGGCCAAGGTGCCAAAGGCTTTTCCCAAGCCTTCGGCCAAGTCTTCATTCAGCGTTTGAGGGTAAGTTCCGCGAATGTCGTAGGCCTTGAAAATTGATGCCGTCACTTGCATAAAGAACCATCCATCAGAGAAGCAAATAGACCTCCATTGTAGGTGGATGAACTCTAAATCGGATACGATGGCAACATGCAATTTCATCCCCAAACTTGCTTCAAACAGATCCAAAGCCCTTGGGGCCAGATCACCTTGTCTGCCAGTCCAGATGGCCTGAACGGTGTTTGGTTTGAGGGTCAAAAACACCACCCCAACATCAGCGCTTGGCCACAGTCTCCGCGCCATGCCACACTGCGCCAAGCAGAAGCTTTGTTGCGTGATTACAGCCAATCTCAATTGCCTCGCCAGCAAGCCGCACGCCAATGGCTCAAGAGCCTGCCCCTTGACCTCAGCGGCGGCACGGCTTTCCAACAAGCTGTTTGGCAAGCGCTCCTGAGCATCCCACTTGGGGCCACATGCACTTATGGTGAATTGGCGGCAGCCATTGGCAAACCGAGCGCTGTCAGAGCCGTTGGCACCGCCATTGGCCGTAACCCCATCAGTATTTTGATCCCTTGTCACCGGGTGCTAGGGGGCCAAGGACAACTGACAGGCTATGCTGGCGGCGTTTGGCGCAAACAAGCTTTGCTGCAACTTGAAAACGCTTCCATGCCTTGATCTCAGAAGTGAAATAATCAAATCATGCGCCGCATAACATTCTTCAACCAATGGGTCTTTGCATGGCTTGCCAGCGCTTTGACCGTCACATCCGCTCTTGCGCAAGGCACACCGCCTGCCGCATTGACCCAAACGCAAGCGCCCATCAAATTGATTGTGCCTTTCACGCCAGGCACAGGCATTGATTTGATTGCACGAACAGTCGGTCCTCGACTCTCACAGCGGTTGGGTAGACCGGTGGTGGTTGAAAACAAGGTGGGCGCCTCAGGCAACATCGGCACTGAGTCGGTGGTGCGCGCCGCACCCGATGGTCAAACCTTGCTGGTCAGCGTCAACACCTTGGTGATGAACCGCAGCCTTTATGCAGGACTCAACTTTGATCCCGTGAAAGACCTTGCGCCTGTCATCTTGACCAGTTGGGGACAACTCTTGCTGGTCACCCATCCCAAAACCAATTTCAAAACGGCTGCTGAATTGGTGGCTGCTGCCAAAGCCAGTCCGGGTCGCATCAATTACGCCTCGCCTGGCGTGGGCACACCGCATCACTTGTCGATGGAATTGTTCAAGAACACAGCCCAAGTGTTTTTAACGCACATCCCCTACCGCGGTACCGCACCTGCAGTTTCGGATTTGTTGGGCGGCCAAGTGGATGCCATGTTCTTACCGATCCATGTGGCTTTGCCGCAAATCAAGGCCGGTAAACTGGTGGCCTTGGGCATTGGCAGCGATCAACGTCACCCCCTCCTGCCCAATGTGCCAACCCTGGCAGAAGCCAAAACAGGCAAGGTCAATGTGGACATGTGGTACGGCATCTTTGCGCCCAAAAATACACCCACTGACATCGTCCAAGCCCTGAACAAAGAGATCAAAACCATCTTGGCCAGTGAAGAAATTCAAAAGGCCTTTCAGCCCCAAGGCATGGACCCCGCCTACAGCACGCCCGAAGAGTTTGGCAAGCTGGTTGAAAAAGACGCTACGCGCTGGGCCGATCTGATCAAAGCCCAAAACATCAAAGGGGAATGAGCATGAACATCGCAATTGTGGGCGGTGGCATTGCAGGTTTGAGTTTTGCCTTGGGCTTGCATCAAAGAGGCATTGACTGCGATGTCTTTGAAAGTGTGATGGACGTCAAAGAAATTGGCGTTGGCATCACCCTGCTCCCCCACGCCATGCGTGAACTGGCAGCACTGGGTGTGCAAGCTGAACTTGAAGCAGCCGGCATTGAAAACCTCGAAAGTGTGTTCTACACACAGCACGGTCAGTATGTTTACAAAGAGCCACGCGGACGCCATGCGGGTTACACCTTGCCTGAGATTGGCATTCACCGTGGCAAGTTGCATCGCATCTTGTTCGAGGCTGCGGTGAAGCGTTTGGGCCAAGACAAAGTTCACACAGGCATGCGGTGCACAGCTTTCTCACAAGACCCAAATGGCGTGCAGATCGATTTTTTCAACGCCCACACGCAAACAACTGAAACGCACGTTGCTCAAATTGCCGTGGCCTGTGATGGCGTCAACTCAGTCATCCGCAAACAAATGCACCCGCAAGATCAGCTTTGCTTTGCAGGCATCAACACTTGGCGGGGCGTCACCGTTCACCCCCCTGTCCTCACTGGCAAAAGCTACCTGCGCATTGGCACGGTGGAGGTTGGCAAGATGGTCATCTACCCCATCATTGACAACGTGGATGGCAAAGGCAATCAACTCATCAATTGGGTGGCCGAGTTACAAAAGCCCAATGCCGTCATGAACGATTGGAACCGCGCTGGCGATCCTGCAGTGTGTGCTGAAATCTACAAAGACTGGCACTTTGATTTCTTGGACGTGCCCGAGTTGATCATGAAGGCCGAGAAAGTATTTGAATATCCCATGGTGGACAAAGACGCTTTGCCGTTCTGGACGCAAGGCCGCGTCACTTTGATGGGCGATGCGGCCCACCCCATGTACCCACGGGGCTCCAACGGCTCAGCGCAGGCCTTGATCGACGCCAGAACCTTGGCAGAACAACTCAGTCAACACGCCAACCCGCAGGAGGCGCTCAAAGCCTACGAAAACTTGCGCTTGGCACCCACTGCCAAGGTGGTTGAAACCAATCGAAGTGTGCCGCCTGATTTCATCATCATGAAAGCAGACGAACTCAGTGGAGGCAAACCCTTCCGGCACATTGATGACCTGATCAGTCAGGACGAGTTGCGTCAAATTTCAGACCATTACAAAACGGTTGCGGGCTTTGCTTTGACGAAGTGAATGGGGACAGCCCCGTCCATCACGGATGTCCCCTTCAATGCCGACCGAAGCTCTCGTGCTCTCAACTGACCACATCCCCCTTCCACATCTTGACCGGCTGAATTTCTCAGCTTGGTCAGAATGCCACGGCGGTGCAATGTGCGCGCTATTTCTGCAGCACGTTCCCAAGAAGGCCGCTTGAAGGGCAAGTCCTCAATGGCGTTGTACGGAATCATGTTCATCAAAGCATATTTGCCTTTGAGCAAACGAACGATGCCCTCCAACTCTTCTTCCGAGTCGTTCACGCCTTCAATCAAGGTCCATTGGTATTGAATCGGGTAACCGGTTTGACGTGCATAAACCTCGGCTGCTTCGACCAATTCTTCGGGCGACATTTTGGGTGCACGCGGCAGCAATTGCGCGCGCAAATCGGCACGGGTGGTATGCAGAGACACCGCCAAGGCTGGCTTGACCAGGCCCATAGGCAAGCGCTCAAATACACGGGGATCGCCGACGGTTGAAAACACCAAGGACTTGTGCGCAATGTTGCCCACGGTGCCCAACACTTCCATGGCTTCCATCACATTGTCCAAATTGTGCGCAGGCTCGCCCATGCCCATGAAGACCACTTTTTTCACAGGTCGGTGCAATCGGGCAAAAGCCACCTGCGCCACCATTTCCGCACTGCCCACCTGACGAATCAAACCGTCCCGTCCTGTCATGCAAAACACACAACCCACGGCACAACCAACTTGCGATGACACACACAAGCCGTCGCGAGGCAAGCCAACGGTTTCCAAAGTTTGCCCGTCTTGCAAAGCCAACAACCACCGCACCGAGCCATCTTCGGCAGGATGCGCAGATTGCAAACGCAACAAGCCATTCAAGTCCGCCGTCAACTGCGGCAGCGCCTCGCGCAAAGCGGTCGGCATGAAACTCTCTAAGGGACGTCGGCCGCTGTTTTGCGGCTTGGCTTGTGCCCACAAACGCAAGATGCGCAGCTCATGTGCAGGCCTTGCACCCAAGCGACGCACATGCTCACGGATGGATTGAATTTGCGTCAGTGTCATGTCACATCGCGCCAAGCATCAAGATGCGCAAGGACCGTGCTTCAAACAGGCAACAGGTCCAGCAACTGCTGGGGGGCATGAATTTGTGCATGGGCCTGCCATGACGCAATGTGCGATTGGCTGCCCAAATAGCCGTAGCATGCCGCAACGGTTTTCATGTCAGCGGCATGACCCGCCACAATGTCACGCTCATCATCGCCCACATACACACAACGGGCCGGATCGATGTTCAAGCGCTTGGCAGCTTCCAGCAATGGCGCTGGATGCGGCTTGGCATGGGGCGTGGTGTCACCACTGATGACCACGGATGCCGAAGCAAACAGGGGCATGCCCCGTGTCAGCGGCTCCGTAAATCGTTGGGACTTGTTGGTGACCACCCCCCAAGGCAGGTGTCGCGCCACCAAAGCCGCAATCAATTGCGACACGCCCTCAAATGCAAAAGTACGCTGGGTCATGCACGCTTCATAGTTTTGGAAAAATTCTTCTTTCATGACCTCGTAGTCTGGATGATCCGGTGTGAAGCCAAAGGCCAATCCAATCATGCCGCGAGCGCCTGCACCGGCCATCGGCCGGTAATGCGACAAAGGCAAAGAAGGCATGCCGCGATCGACACGCATTTTGTCGACAGCCGCGCCTAAATCGGGCGCACTGTCGATGAGGGTGCCATCTAAATCAAACAACACCGCCTGAACGTTTTCAAATTTCATGGCGAAATGGCTTTTGCGTGGCCATCAAATAGTTCACGTCGGTGTCATGGCCCATGGCATAGACTTTGGTGAATGGGTTGTAACTCATGCCCTTCATTTGCATCACATCCAAACCATAGGCGCGAACCCAATCGGCCAGTTCACTGGGCTTGATCATGCGTGCATATTCGTGCGTGCCCTTAGGCAACAGGTTGAGCACGTACTCGGCACCAACGTTGAGAAAAACACCCAGCCGCCTGGCTTGACCAATTGGGCGCAAGCCTGCACCACTGCCGCAGGATCGGGCACATGCTCCAACATTTCCATGCACGTGACCACATCAAACTGACCCGCTTGTTCAAGGGCCAGGTCTTCGGCGCTGATTTCTCGGTACTGCACACCTTGCGTGCCAGCTTCCAAGGCGTGCAGCTGTGCCACTTTCAAAGACTTCACCGCCAGATCTGCACCCAAGACTTGTGCACCTTGCCTGGCCATGGCATCGGACAAAATACCGCCCCCACAACCAATGTCGACGACTTTCTTACCCGCCAATGGCACCAAACTTTGAATCCAATTCAATCGCAAAGGGTTGATTTGATGCAGAGGACGGAATTCGCTTTCAGTGTCCCACCAACGGTGGGCCAGTTCCGAGAATTTGGCCAATTCAGCAGGATCGACGTTGGCGCTTGAAAATGGGGAAGAATGAATTGAGCTCATAGCTTGCATTGTCTCCGAAAGTAAAAAAGCCTCCCGAAGGAGGCTTTCTAGGATCAAGCCAAAGGCTGATCAGTTGGGGCGTGTACCCACAACTTCGATTTCCACGCGGCGGTTCTTAGAACGACCTGCGTCTGTTTTGTTGTCAGCAACGGGTTGCTTCTCGCCCTTGCCTTCTGTGTAAACACGGTTTTTCTCGATGCCTTTGGTCACCAAGTAGGCCTTGACAGCGTCAGCACGCTTGACAGACAACTTTTGGTTGTATGCGTCAGAGCCCACGGAGTCGGTGTGACCCACAGCAATGATGACTTCCAAGTTGATGGCCTTGACTTTGCCAGCCAAGTCGTCCAATTTGGCTTTGCCGTCGGCTTTCAACACAGATTTGTCAAAGTCAAAGAAAGTGTCAGCAGCGTAAGTCACTTTGGTGGCGGCTGCAGGCGCGGGGGCTGGGGCAGCAGGTGCAGCGGCTTTAGGTGCTGGTGCGGGGGCAGCGGCTGGTGCGGGTGCTGGTGCGGGTGCAGCGGCTTTGGGCGCTGCAATGGCACCGTCGCAAGCAGCAACGGCGTTGGCGGGTGTCCAGTTGGCATTGCGCCAGCAGTATTCAGCTGTGCCGTTTTTCCAGGCCATTTCGCCTGTGCCATTGCGCCAGTTGTCTACGGATTGTGCACCTGCGACGCTTGCCAAGGCAGCTGAAGCCAACACCATTGCCACTTTGTTGAATTTTTTCATGGTTCTCCTCATGGGATTAATACCGCAGACATCCTGCGAGAAAAGAGACGATTTGAATGACCATCACTCAAAACGTTGAAATGATTGTGCCATAGCTCTGAAGCAATTCCCCAATTTGGTGAAAAGCCCCTGCAAGCGTTCTGATCAATCTGATCAATGTGTTGCAAATCAACGACACTCTTTGGACCTAAAATGGCAGTCTTTCACCCAGCGCGCCTGACCCCTCATGACCCAGTTTGCCAAAGAAACCCTGCCCATCAGTCTAGAAGAGGAAATGCGCCGCAGCTACCTCGACTACGCCATGAGCGTGATTGTGGGACGCGCCCTGCCCGATGCCCGAGACGGCCTCAAACCAGTGCATCGCCGCGTTTTGTTTGCCATGCACGAGCTGAACAACGACTGGAACCGTGCCTACAAAAAATCGGCGCGTATTGTGGGCGATGTGATTGGTAAGTACCACCCCCACGGCGACCAATCTGTCTATGACACCATCGTTCGCATGGCGCAAGATTTCTCCATGCGTCACATGTTGGTGGACGGTCAAGGCAACTTCGGTTCGGTGGACGGCGACAACGCTGCGGCCATGCGATACACCGAAATTCGTTTGGCCAAAATTGCGCACGAAATGTTGGCCGACATTGACAAAGAAACGGTCGACTTTGGTCCCAACTACGACGGCTCTGAAAAAGAACCTTTGGTTCTTCCAAGCCGCATTCCCAATTTGTTGGTCAATGGCTCTGGCGGTATCGCGGTCGGTATGGCGACCAACATTCCACCACACAATCTGAACGAAGTGGTTGACGCTTGCTTGCACATGCTGCGCAACCCCGAAGCCAGCATCGACGAGTTGATGGAAATCATCCCCGCGCCCGACTTCCCTACGGCCGGCATCATTTACGGTGTCAGTGGCGTGAAAGAAGGCTACCGCACAGGCCGCGGCCGCGTGGTGATGCGCGCCAAGTGCCACTTTGAGGACATCGACAAAGGCCAGCGCCAGTGCATCGTGGTGGACGAACTGCCCTACCAAGTGAACAAGAAGACTTTGCAAGAGCGCATGGCCGAATTGGTCCACGAGAAAAAAATCGAAGGCATCAGCCACATCCAAGACGAGTCCGACAAATCAGGCATGCGCTTGGTGATTGAACTCAAGCGCGGTGAAGTGCCTGAAGTGGTGCTCAACAATCTGTACAAACAGACCCAGCTGCAAGACACCTTCGGTATCAACATGGTGGCCCTGATTGATGGCCAGCCCAAGCTGTGTAACTTGAAAGATCTCATCAGCGTGTTCTTGCAACACCGCCGTGAAGTGGTCACGCGTCGCACGGTGTTCACATTGCGCAAAGCCCGCGAACGCGGACATGTCTTGGAAGGCTTGGCGGTCGCGTTGGCCAACATCGACGAGTTCATTGCCATCATCCGCAATGCACCCACACCCCCCGTCGCCAAGGCCGAGTTGATGACTCGCCGCCAAGACAAGATTGTGGTCGAGTACAAAGAAGTGATGTCGGAGATTGAAGACTTGCTCGACATCTTGGCCAAGCCCGAGCGTGTCTCCGTCATCATCGGCGAAGAGTTGGGCGAGTTGCGCCAAGAATTTGGTCAAACCAAAATCGGCGCACGTCGCAGTCACATTGAAAACAACGCGCAAGATCTGGCCACCGAAGACCTGATCACCCCCACCGACATGGTGGTGACTTTGTCACACAGCGGCTACATCAAGAGCCAGCCTTTGTCCGAGTACCGCGCACAAAAGCGCGGTGGTCGCGGCAAGCAAGCCACGGCCACCAAAGAAGACGACTGGATTGACCAACTCTTCATTGCCAACACGCACGATTACATCTTGTGCTTCTCCAACCGTGGCCGTTTGTACTGGCTCAAAGTGTGGGAAGTCCCTGCAGGTTCACGCGGTTCACGCGGACGACCCATCGTCAACATGTTCCCCTTGCAGGAAGGCGAAAAAATCAATGTGGTCTTGCCTTTGACAGGCGACAAGCGCAGTTTCCCAGCCGACCATTACGTGTTCATGGCCACCTCCATGGGCACCGTGAAGAAAACATCACTTGATGAATTCAGCAACCCTCGCAAGGCCGGCATCATTGCCGTGGACCTGGACGAAGGTGACTTCCTCATTGGCGCCGCACTCACCGATGGCCAACATGACGTGATGCTGTTCAGCGATGGCGGCAAAGCGGTTCGCTTCGATGAAAACGATGTCCGCCCCATGGGCCGCAATGCGCGCGGCGTGCGCGGCATGATGCTCGATGAAACACAGAGCGTCATTGCCATGCTGGTGGCCGAAGATGAACAGCAAAGTGTCTTGACTGCCACCGAAAACGGTTTTGGAAAACGCACGTCCATTGTGGAATACACACGCCATGGCCGTGGCACCAAAGGCATGATTGCCATTCAGCAATCTGAACGCAACGGTAAAGTGGTGGCTGCCACCTTGGTACACACCGAAGACGAGATCATGCTGATCACCGACACCGGCGTGCTTGTTCGCACACGTGTTTCTGAAATTCGTGAAATGGGTCGCGCAACCCAAGGCGTGACATTGATTGGTTTGGACGACGGCGCCAAATTGTCGGGCTTGCAACGCATCGTTGAAAACGACGCCAATGCGAACGATGACAGCGATGTTCAAGATGCTGAAGGTGCTGCAGGCGAGACCGGTGAAGGTAGCGCTACCGAATGACAAGGCCCTACAACTTCTCTGCGGGCCCAGCCGCCATTCCCGATGCCGTCTTGATTCAAGCCGCCAGCGAAATGCTGGACTGGCATGGCAGTGGCATGGGCGTGATGGAAATGAGCCACCGCGGCAAAGAGTTCATGTCGATTTACGAAGAGGCTGAAGCCGATCTTCGTGAACTGTTGGCCGTCCCCTCCCATTTCAAAATCTTGTTCATGCAAGGGGGTGGCATTGCAGAAAACGCCATCGTGCCTTTGAATTTATCGCAAGAAGGCACCGTCGACTTCGTGGTCACAGGCAGTTGGAGTCAAAAGTCATACAAAGAGGCTGCGCAGTTTTGCAAACCGCATTTGGCAGCCTCAGCGCAAAGCAACAAGTTCAGCCAAATTCCTTCCCCTGCTGAATGGCAGCTGAGTACCCATGCCCGCTATGTGCATGTTTGCACCAATGAAACCATCGACGGCGTTGAATTCCACGCCCTGCCCGACTTGAAAGCCTTGGGCAGCAACGCCCCCTTGGTGATTGATTTTTCCTCTCATGTCGCCTCACGCAGCATCGACTGGTCCAAAGTCGGCTTGGCGTTTGGTGGCGCCCAAAAGAATTTGGGCCCTGCAGGCCTGACCTTGGTGGTGGTCCGCGAAGACTTGCTGGGCCACGCCATGCAGCACTGCCCCAGTGCGTTCAATTACAAAATGGTGGCCGACAACGGCTCCATGTTCAACACGCCCCCCACTTACGCCATTTACATCGCCGGCTTGGTTTTCAAATGGTTGAAAGCGCAAACTGAAAATGGCATGCAGGGTGTGGCCGCCATGGAACAGCGCAACATGGCCAAAGCCAAGTTGCTCTACGATTACCTGGATCAATCGCAACTGTACGAAAACCGCGTTGACGTGTCGTGCCGTTCCCGCATGAACATCCCCTTCTACTTGCGCGACGAGTCTCGCAACGATGCATTTTTGGCTGGCGCCAAAGCCCGTGGCTTGCTGCAACTCAAAGGTCATAAATCGGTGGGGGGGATGCGCGCCAGCATCTACAACGCGATGCCCATCGAAGGTGTTCAGGCCTTGGTGGCCTACCTCCAAGATTTTGAAGCCAAGCAAGCTTGAACCTGCACAAGGCAATCTTCAACACATCACGGATTCACCATGACGCAACCTCTTCAATCTGATGCACTGGGCGAATTGCGAATTCAAATTGATTCGTTGGATCAACAGTTGTTGAGCCTTTTGAACCAACGCGCCAAAGTCGCCGAAAAAGTGGGTGAAATCAAGCGTGCGGAAGGTTCGCCATTTTTCCGCCCCGATCGCGTTGCGCAAGTCATTGCGAAAATTGAGAAAGCCAACCAAGGGCCTCTGCACAATGCGCATGTCGCGTCCATTTGGCGAGAAATCATGTCCGCCTGTTTGGCACTTGAAGCACCTCAACGTGTGGCAGTGTTAGGCCCCCAAGGAACCTTTTGCGAACAAGCTGCCGTTGAATTTTTTGGCAGCGCCGCCAACCTCATTTATTGCAACAACTTCGATGAAGTGTTCCACGCCACTGCCGCAGGCACTGCGCAATTTGGCGTGGTGGGCATGGAAAACTCTACCGAAGGCGTGGTGGCCCGATCACTCGATTTGTTCTTGCGCTCGCCTGTCCATGTGATAGGCGAAGTGAGTTTGTTGGTGCGCCACAATTTGCTGCGCCAAACCGACAACCTGAAAGACATTGAAGTGGTGTTGGCACACCCACAGGCTTTGGCGCAGTGCCAGACCTGGCTCACACAACATTTGCCGCAGGCCGAGCGTCGCGCTGTTTCCAGCAATGCCGAAGGCGCACGCTTGGCAGCAGAGAACCCCACTTGGGCGGCATTGGCCAGCGAGCGAGCCGCTTCTCAATTTGGTTTGCACATCGTGGCCCATGCCATTCAAGATGAAGCCACCAACCGAACACGCTTTGCTGTGATTTGTTTGCCTCAAACATTGGCAACCCCACCGGCCTCGGGCAAGGACTGCACCAGCTTGGTGGTTTCGGTCCCCAACAAACCCGGCGCCGTGCACGACTTGCTCATGCCATTGAAGCGCAACGGCGTTTCCATGACACGCTTTGAATCGCGTCCCGCCAAATCAGGACAGTGGGAATACTATTTCTACATCGACATTCAAGGTCATATCTCTCAGCCTCAAGTGGCCACAGCTTTGCAAGAGTTGCAAGGCTTGTGCGCGTTCTACAAGGTGCTGGGTTCCTACCCTATCCCCGAATGAAATTCCGAAAAGTCGCTCTCATTGGCTGCGGTCTGATGGGCGGCTCGTTTGCCTTGGCTGCTCGACGAGCGGGTTGGGCCCCCCACATCGTGGGCTACAGCGCCTCTGCGTCATCACGCCAAAAAGCCCTCAGCATGGGCGTGATCGACGTGGCTGTCGACAGCATGGCAGAAGCGGTGACGGATGCAGATTTGGTTTTATTGGCGGTGCCGGTGAAGGCCACAGAAGCCTGTTTCAAGGCCATCGCACCGGCCTTGAATTCAAATGCACTGCTGATGGACGTGGGCTCCACCAAATCAGACGTTGTGGCTGCGGCCCTCGCAACATTGGGCGACAAACTCGCCTGCTTCGTCCCCGTGCACCCTATCGCTGGCAAAGAGGTGGCGGGCGTTGAACACTCGGATGCCGATTTGTACCAAGATCGCGCACTCATCGTCACGCCCATGCCCAGTTCAGGCTCGGTGCAAGTTGAATTGGCCAAACAAATTTGGAAGAGCTTGGGCAGTTACCTCACTGAACTCACACCTGCAGCACACGATGCCGCCTTTGCCGCAGTGAGCCACTTACCGCACGTTTTGTCTTACGCCATCATTCGAGGCATTTTTCAACAACACAACGGCCCCGATTTGATTGCGCTGGGTGGTCCAGGCTTCAGAGATTTCTCTCGCATTGCAGCCAGTGACCCCGTCGTCTGGCGTGACATCTTGAGCACCAACCGCGAGCAGGTCTTGCTTCAAATCCGCTATTTCAAAGAGGCATTGAAGGACTTTGAACACGCCATTCAAAACAACGACCCTCAAGCGCTTGAAGCGATGATCCGTCAAGCCAGTGACCTGCGATTCAATTGGCGCATGGGCGCCAACCAGACATCCGAAGAATAAATACACCCCTATGTTTGCAACTGCGTTTCTCGACATCCCCTCCTTGCAACAAGCTGGTGGCACGGTCACCTTGCCCGGCTCTAAAAGTATTTCCAATCGCGTTTTGTTGTTGTCTGCGCTGTGCGAAGGCAGCACTTGGGTGCACGATCTATTGGACTCCGATGACACACGCGTCATGTTGGCCGCCTTGCGTCAACTGGGTTGCGGCGTTGAACCCAAGGCGGGTACCCACAGTGTTTGCATCACCGGCTTAGGACGAAGCACCGCCAACGGCCAACCCGCTGACTTGAAGAAACCCACTGAAGCCATTGAATTTTTCATGGGCAATGCAGGGACTGCCATGCGCCCTCTCACTGCGGCTTTGGCCGTGATGGGCGGTGACTTCACCCTCAAGGGTGTGCCGCGCATGCACGAGCGGCCCATTGGTGATTTGGTCGATGCACTTCGCCTCTTGGGTTGTCACATTGATTATTTGGGCAACGAAGGCTATCCACCTTTGCGGGTGAGATCGCCACAACTGCAACTCGACAAGCCCATTCAAGTTCGCGGCGATGTGTCCAGTCAATTCCTCACTGCACTCTTGATGTCACTGCCATTGGCTGCCCAAAAAGACATCGTGATCGAAGTGGTGGGTGAACTGATTTCCAAGCCCTACATTGAAATCACTTTGAACCTGTTGGCGCGCTACGGCATCCAGGTTCAGCGCGATGGCTGGCAACGTTTCACCATTCCCGCTGGCAGCCACTACACCTCCCCTGGCGACATTCATGTGGAAGCCGATGCGTCATCGGCCAGTTATTTCATTGCCTTGGGTGCATTGGCGGCCACAGACAAAGCGGTCCGTATCCAAGGTGTCGGTGCCTCTTCCATTCAAGGTGACATTCGCTTCATGGATGCCGCAGCCCAAATGGGCGCACACATTCAAAGCGGTCCCAACTGGTTGGAAATTCAACGCGGTGCTTGGCCGCTCAAGGCCATCGACCTCGACTGCAATCACATTCCCGATGCCGCCATGACCTTGGCCGTCATGGCACTTTATGCCGACGGCCCGACCACCCTTCGCAACATTGCCAGCTGGCGTGTGAAGGAAACCGATCGCATCGCAGCCATGGCCATCGAGTCTCGCAAGCTTGGGGCTCACGTTGAAGAAGGCCCCGATTGGCTGCGCATCCATCCCCTGCCCGCCGGCCAATGGCAAGCCGCCAGCATTCACACCTACGACGACCACCGCGTGGCCATGTGCTTCTCCTTGGCCGCCTTCAATGCCGACCATCAA
>RFVJ01000270.1 GCA_009928125.1 Betaproteobacteria bacterium | reverse complement strand
ACCATTTTGGTGGTGACGCGTTTGATTGCCAACTTTGGCCCTGAAGCTTTGGCGGGTTATGGCATCGGCACACGCCTGGAATTTTTGTTGGTACCCATCACCTTCTCCTTTGGCGTTGCATGCTTGCCCATGGTGGGCATGGCCTTGGGTGCCAAGCTTGTGGCGCGCGCCAAAAAGGTGGCTTGGACTGGCGCCATGATGGCTGCTTCCTTGGTGGGTTGCATCGGTTTGGTCGTGATGCTGTGGCCGGGCTTGTGGGCCAATTTGTTCAGCAGCAACCCCTTGGTCTTGGCCAGCGCCAGCCAATACTTTCTGACGGTGGGGCCTTGTTATGGGTTCTTCGCATTGGGCTTGTGCCTGTACTTTGCATCGCAAGGTGCTGGTAAGTTGTGGGGGCCCATCATGGCCGGCACCTTCCGCTTGATGACGGTTGCCGCAGGTGGCGTCTGGTTATCGCAGAACAATGGCACGGCAGACCAGATGTTCATGGTCATTGCAGCCGGCATGGTCAGCTATGGCGTGCTCACTGCTTTGACCGTTTGGAAAACCAACTGGGCGCGATAAAAAGCAAAAGCCACCTCGGTGGTGGCTTTCAAGCTTTCAGGCTTTCAGGCCTTGTGATTCAAGCCGTTTGAATTTTGAAGATGGGGCGACGCTCGCCCACATTCAAACCTTTGATGTTCTTCAAGGCATGCGCGCGCCAAGGCATGAGTTCTTCACGCTGCTTGGCATCCAACCATCCCAATTGGTCCAAAGCCTCAATGGTGGCCGCAAACAAAGCGGGCTTGTTGCCATCGGCAATTTTCAGTGCCAAGGCTTGCCCACGTGAACGGCTGCCGATCACTTGAACGCCATCAGCGCCCACCTTGCTCACCCAGTCGCCGCGGCCAACACGCATCAAATCAGCATCGCTGCGGCCCGTGCCCGACACCAACTCAGGATGCGCCGTCATGGCTTCGCCCAACAACTTCAAACTTGCACCATAAACATCGTCTGCTTCGGGCTTGGCCAGACGCGCATAGCTGCGCGCCAAATTGGACAAAGGCACCGCAAAGTTGGGCGCCGAGCAACCATCGATGCCCCATCCCATGTCTTCAGATGCAACGCCAGTGACATCGGCCACTGCTTTGCGAACTTGTTGCTGCAAAGGATGTTCAAGTTCGGTATAGCTTTCTTTGGCCACGCCATGCAATGAACAGTAAGCCAAAAATCCACTGTGCTTGCCACTGCAATTGTGGTGACGTTCGTCCACCACAAAGCCCTCGGGCAGGGGTTGATCGTTGAAACTGAAACGGTAGGGCACGTGACAGCCGCAGCGCAACTGTTGGTAAGTGTTGCCGCTCTTTTGCAGGATCGATGAAACTTGCTCGACGTGCATGTCTTCACCGTTGTGACTGGCGCACATCACCGCCAACTCTTTGGATGTCAAGGCCAGTTGTTGTGCGCCGCCACTTTGAATCAATGGCAAGGCTTGAAGCGCTTTCAAAGTAGAGCGTGTGAAGCACAGCCAGTGGGGATTGCCCACATGCGCCACGACGCGGCCCTGTGTGTCGGTCACCGCCAATGCCCCCAAGTGCAAGCATTCCGAAATGCCGTTGCGGGTCAGTTCAATCATGGGGGAGAAATTCATAGAACCTCAATTCAGTTGTCTTGTACACATCGGAATCCAATGTAACCCACCCGTGTGTCTTTGGGTTTGGTGGCCACATCCGATTCTATTTGGCGATCGGCGTCATACCACCATGAACCCCCACGCGTAATTTTTTCTGAGCCTTGGCCAGTGTCAACCCACTCCCACACATTGCCGCCCATGTCAAACAAACCATTGACACCCGGCGGTGTGGTCATCACGGGCACATGGCCTACCCCACGCCAAAGGGCACCTTGTGGCGCAGTGCCTTGATAGTTTCCACAGCCATTTAAACAGTGGCTTTTCTGTGCACTTTGACCGTTTGGATAGGTATAACGCTGCCCTTTTTGAAAGCCAGTTGGCGGCTGATCGCGCTGCTCCAAATAAGCGGCCTTCACCCACTCATGGTCTTTGGGCAATCGTTTGCCCTGAAATCGACACATTTGCTGCGCTTCATCAAACGTGAGGTGCACAGCTGGTTCGTTGTCTTGCGCCAATTTGCCAAAAGGGGCTCGCCAAGTCCAACCCGCTTTTTGAGTCCACCCAGCTTCATAGATGAAGCCACCCCGCTCCTTTTCAGCCTGACTGACAAATCCTGTTTGATGGGCGTATTGCTTAACCTGCCCAACACTCACTTCGTGCACATCCCACATCAGGCCATGAGCCCGCACTTGGGGTGCCCAATCCTTTGCCAAAGCTTGAGAGGTCACAACGCCGGCATGCCCAGCTGACAACAAGATCAAAGTGATTTTGAGTAAAGCGCCCATGAAAGAAGTCATGTCAAAAATGGAGTGAACAACATGCGTTGAATTCAAATTATTTTTTCAAAACTTCACGCTCTTTTTCATAGCGGTCGTAATTGGGCAAGGCTGCAGGTGTTTGGGTGGTGCCCGTGGTTTTGGTTTTCTCAGCGCTTCGAATGCCTTCGTAGACCGACTGGCTCGA
>RFVJ01000269.1 GCA_009928125.1 Betaproteobacteria bacterium | reverse complement strand
TGACGGTGACCATGTCGGTGGCAATGCGCGCACCCTTGAGACGCGTTCGGCCATTGGCCAAACTGGCCACCATGTAACCGTGCTCAACCGAAATCTGTGCGCCCATGGCTTGCAGACCTTTGATGTGTTGGTCAACAGGTCGAGAACCGATGGCACAACCACCAGGCAATGACACACGGGCCTCGCCAAAGCGTGCCAACAAAGGCCCCAACGCCAACACCGAGGCCCGCATGGTTTTCACCATCTCATAAGGCGCTTCGGGGTTGCTCAAAGCGCCCGCGTTCAAGTGCACACTGCCATCTGCTTCATGCGTGCAACTGACGCCCATGTTGCGGATGAGCTTGAGCATGGTGCTCACATCTTGCAACCTGGGCACATTGCGCAGCACCACAGGCTGCGCTGTGAGCAATGCAGCGCAAAGTTCTGGCAAGGCTGCATTCTTGGCGCCTGAAATGTCAATGACGCCATTCAAAGAATGACCGCCGCGAATGATGAGTTTGTCCATTTGTCTGTTGTGTTTGTCTGATCCAGCGAAGGCTCAGCCCTGCGCTTTGGCCCACTCGGCAGGCGTGAAAGTTTTCATCGACAAGGCATGGACCTCGTCGTTGTGCATTTTGTTGCCCAAGGTGGCATAAACCTTCTGATGGCGCGCAATGAGGCGCAGGCCTTCAAATTGCTCGGACACCACCACAGCCTGCCAATGACGGCCGTCGCCATCAACTTGGAGGTGCTGGCATGCGAGGCCTGCGGCAATCATGGTTTGGATTTGGTCAGCGGTCATGGTGAATTGCACTCGGTGAATCGAATCAACCTCGAATTTTGTAGCCCGTTTTCAGCAGATGAATGGCCAACGCACTCACACCCAACAGGGCGATGGCAACCACCGTCAAACTGGTCCAAGGCGACACATCGCTTTGACCAAAGAAGCCATATCGAAAGCCATCGATCATGTAAAAGAAAGGATTTAAATGACTCAAACCTTGCCAGAAAGCAGGCAAGGAATGAATGGAATAGAACACGCCAGACAAAAAGGTCATGGGCATGATCACAAAACTTTGGAAGGCCGCCATTTGATCGAACTTTTCGGACCACAAGCCTGCAACCAGCCCCAAGGTGCCCAACAATGCGGCCCCCATGAATGCGAAAACTGCAATCCAAAGCGGCGCTTGGTATTGCAAAGGCGCAAACCACGCTGTCACTGCAAACACACCCAAGCCAACGGCCAAGCCGCGCAACATGGCCGAGCCCACATAGGCCACAAACCAATGCCAATGCGACAAAGGTGTGAGCAACAAAAACACCAGGTTGCCCATGATTTTGCTTTGAACCAAACTGGAGGAGCTGTTGGCAAAGGCGTTTTGGAGCACACTCATCATGATGAGGCCTGGCAGCAAAAATGCCGTGTACGGCACGCTGTCATACACCTTCACATGGTCTTCCAGCACGTGGCCAAAAATCATCATGTAGAGCACCGAGGTGAGCACCGGCGCTGCAATGGTTTGAAAAGCCACTTTCCAAAAGCGCAGCACTTCTTTGTACAACAACATGCGCCAGCCGTTCATGCTTGCCCCTCAGCCATCACATCCAAAAACACATCTTCCAAATCGGCTTTGCGAATTTCAACGTCTTCGGCCACCAGGAGGTGCTGGCCAAGGCCAAGACACGGCCTTGCTTGAGCATGGCCAAACGTCCGCACAAGGCTTCTGCTTCTTCTAAATAATGCGTGGTGAGCAAGACCGTGCTGCCCTGACGGTTGAGCTTGGCCACGAACTGCCAGAGGGTTTGACGCAACTCAACATCGACACCCGCCGTGGGCTCGTCCAGCACGATGACCCGGGGCTGGTGCACCAAAGCTTGTGCCACCAGCACACGGCGCTTCATGCCCCCCGACAACTGTCGCATGTTGGCATTGGCTTTGTCGGCCAAGCCCAAACTGTCGAGCAATTCATCGATCCACGCGTCGTTTTTCTTGACGCCAAAATAGCCTGACTGAAATCGCAAGGCTTCGCGCACAGAGAAAAACGGATCAAACACCAACTCTTGTGGCACCACCCCCAACAAGCGGCGGCTTTGCGCGTAGTCGTTTTGCACATCGTGACCATGCACCAAAACACGACCTTCGCTGGCCTTGGCAAGTCCTGCCAAGACACTGATGAGCGTGGTTTTGCCGGCACCGTTGGGGCCAAGCAGCCCAAAAAATTCACCTTCTTCGATGTCAAAGCTGACACGGTTCAGGGCCTTGAAAGGCTCACCGCCAGCAGATTTGGCGGGAAATGTTTTGGATACGGATTGAAAAGAGATGGCGGGCATGAGCCCCCTATTTTACGGTCATGCGCTTTCGACCAAGAGCTCCGAGACCCCATAAAGCAGGGCCAATTCGCGTAATTTGGCTGGGAACTGCTTGAATTTCAAGGTTTTGGTCAAACTTTCGGCCTCGCGGCGGCATCCCAGCAACACAGCCAACGCTGAAGAATCAAAATCGGTCAGCTGCCCTGCTTCGATTTCAACCTCGGCATCTGGGCTGTTTCGGATCTGCGCCTGCAAAGCGGCCATGCACGCAGCGGCGTTGCCATGGCGTA
>RFVJ01000268.1 GCA_009928125.1 Betaproteobacteria bacterium | reverse complement strand
ATCAAAACCGCCACCCAAATGATCAAGTAAATAATTGTCTGCTTGCAGTTGCACATTTTGCGGTGGTGCACCCAATGCGGGGCCACCAGTGAACTGTGCATTGTCATCGCATGGACTGTTCAGCAGCGAGCGGCTGTATTCGTGCGGCCGCGATGTGCGCCAATGGTAGAGCGGCCGCACAAATTCTTGTGTGAGCGACAAAGACAAAACGGCATCGCGCAGCAATCTGAAGCCACGGCTGGGTGGGGCCATGAAGCGCGTGCTTTTGCCAGCTTCTGTGATGATCTCACGTGCAGCACCCACACGTTCAGCACTGTGGTTTTGCATCAATTTTTCGGGCGCATGGCCTTTGAGAACAAACGCCAAATGCCAACCTAAAGACTGGGCATCTTGGAAAGCGGTATTGGCACCGCGAACGCCAAAAATGGGCAGCAAGTGCGCCGCATCGCCCGTGAACACAATGCGCTGGTGCACGTATTGAGGCAAGGTGAGTGTGCGTGCAGAGTACACCGAGTTCCAGTCCATCTCCCAAGGCGTGCCTTCAAAACCAATCATCTTGAGTTGTGCATCGATGCGCTGTTTCAAGGACTCGGGCCGCAAGGCTTCTTCGGGTGTTTCGCCAGGGGGAAGTTGGTAGTCCACGCGCCAGATGCCATGCGGCTCGCGATGCATCAGGATGGTGTTGCCGCGGTTCCAATCGGGGTCAAAGAAGGCCAAACGTTCGGTGGGGTAGGGCAGGTCAATGCGAATGTCGGCAATCACAAAGATGCTTTCAAACGAGGCGCCTTCCAGCTTCAAGTTCATGCTGCTGCGAATTTCAGAGCGACCACCATCAGCGGCTACCAGCCATTCGGTTTCTAAGCTATAGGGGCCTTCGGGTGTATCAATCTCGGCGCTCACGCCACCTTCGATGTTCATGGCTTTGACCAGCTTGTTGCCCCAGCGCACATCGATCAAAGGATGTGCGGCGCATGCATCGTGCAAGTACTCTTCGAGGTACTGCTGCTGGATGTTGATCATGGGAAAGAAGCGATCGTCAGGATCGTGCGGTGTTTCCATGCGAAACACTTTTTGTCCGCGGTAAATTGAATTGCCGCAGCGCCAGGGCAAGCCATTTTCAGTGATGCGGTGCGCCACACCCACTTGCTGCAAAATTTCCATGGAACGGCGCGTGAACACAATGGCGCGCGAGCCTTGTGAGAACTGCAAATCGGCGCTGAGCAAAACACACGGCACACCGTGCCTTGCCAGCTCAAGGGCTGTGACCATGCCGGCAGGGCCCGCACCCACAATGACCACTTTGTGTTTGGATTGAGCCGCGTTCTGTGAGGCCAACCAAGGCTTGAAGACCTGGTACTTGTAATAAATGGACGGGCGCGGTTGGGTGCTGGGGGTGTGCATGAAAGGGGGCTTCAGTAGCTTGGGCTGACAGGGCTCAAGCCTTTAGCATAACGGCATACCAATAGTGTGGAATGTTCATTGTCAATTGATCTTCAAATTTGCAATGGGCAAAGTATTTTTCACCGGCAGATTGAAGTTGCAAGTGGCTTGGAAAATTTTTCAGCACCTCGTGCGTGCTACCGTCCTTGAGCGGGCGAGTCTGGTAAGTGTTGCCATGTGCATCCGTGCGGGAGATGGGCGTGCTAGAACCCTTCACATACTTGTTGTCCAGCATGATCAAGCGCCCACCAGGTTTGAGACAGGTTCGAACGGCATTGAAGAAGTGGTCGCATTCGTTGTGAAGCAAATGCGAATACCAATGTGCAGCAAACACGCAATCGACTGGGGTATTGATTTGAGGCGCATGCGCATTGAGGGTTTGCGTGGCGCTGAGGCCTCGAATGTTTTTGTGCCGAACCACCTCAAGTGCGCCCTCATCCGCATCGGTGGCCACCCAAGCGCTGGCATGCGGTGCCAAGCGCTCGGTCCACCACCCTGTGCCGCAAGCCAATTCCAAGACGCTGCAATGCGCCACATCGGCCTGAAGCTGCGCCACCAATTGTTGCAAATCAGCTTGGCGCTCTGGCTTGGCGTAAATAGCCTCGTACTCGCTTAAACGTTTGTTGTAGTAATCGAGCATGGTGGCAGAAAAAAAGCGGCAGCTCAGTTGGCCTTGATACCCGCTGCTTGGACCAATTTGGCAATGCCTTCAGTTTCAGACTTGATAAAGCCATTGAAAGCTGAGCTGGTCATGGGCATCGGCGCTGCACCAATGTTGTCCAGTTTGGTTTTGAACTCCGAAGAATTCAAAATTTTGACCACTTCAGCATTGAGTTTGTCCAGCACAGGCTTGGGTGTTTTGCTGGGTGCCAACATGCCAACCCAGAATGTGTATTCAGAGCCAGGAACGCCAGCTTCAACGGTTGTGGGCGTGTTGGGCAAATCGTCTGACCGTTTGGGGGTGCCCACTGCCAAGACTTGCAGCTTGCCATCCTTGATGAGCGGCAATGCAGAAACGATGGGCGCAAAGAACCAATCGATGCGGCCACTGATGGTTTCAGTGAGGGCTTCAGGCGTGCCTTTGAACGGAATGTGGGTCGCGTTGATACCGGCTGCCACTCTGAACTTTTCTGCATTGATATGAGTGGCTGAACCTGTTCCCGCAGATGC
>RFVJ01000267.1 GCA_009928125.1 Betaproteobacteria bacterium | reverse complement strand
GGTCAGCAGCGTCGCGGGTTGGCGTGGCTTGCCCAATGGCTTGGCCTATGGACCCACCAAAGCAGCGGTGACGCATTTGGCAGAAACCATGTACATGGATTTACAAGACAAAGGCATTGGCGTCAGCCTCATCAACCCTGGTTTTGTTGCCACACCGCTGACCGCTCAAAATAATTTCCAAATGCCTGCCTTGATGTCACCCGAAGATGCGGCCAAAGCCATGATGCAAGGTTGGGCAGAGGGATTATTTGACATTCACTTTCCCAAGCGATTTACAGGGTGGCTGAAGTTGTTGCGCCTGTTACCCTATCGCCTGTACTTCGCTTTGGTCCGCCGATTTACAGGGTTGTGAACATGAACTCACGTCAGCGCTTTGCACAAATTGCCAACTACTTTGAAACGCTCACACCGCAAAGTGTGAGTGAATTGAAAGCGCATTACAGCGCCCATGCGCGCTTCAAGGACCCCTTCAATGACGTGACGGGGGTGCCCGCCATAGAGGCGATCTTTGCGCACATGTTTGCTTCGTTGACGCAACCGCGTTTTGTCATCACGGGCCAAGTGGTCGATGGCGACCAGGCTTTTTTAACGTGGGAATTTCGTTTTCATTTCAAGCGCTTTGACACGCAGACCGAACAAGTGGTGTTGGGCACCAGCCATTTGGTGCTGGATGCGGACCAACGCATCTGCTTGCACCGAGATTATTGGGATGCGGCTGAGGAACTTTATGAGAAGTTGCCTTGGGTGGGCGCCTTGATGCGTTGGCTGAAAAAAAAGGCCAACAGTTAAACCCTGTTGGCCCTTGGCGTCGGTGACGCTGGATTCAAGCTGGAACGCTGTCAATGAAACTCTGGCGTTGCATCAACTTGGCGTACAGCTTGTCCAAATTGGGATGGCTCTCGCGCCATTGAATGGCTGGAAAGCGGAAGTCCAAATAACCCAGTGCACAACCGACGGCGATATCTGACAAGCTCAGATGCGCGCCTGAGCAGTAAGGCTTGTCGGCCAGTCCGTGTGACATGGCGCGCAGAGATTCCGAAATTTTGTGCAATTGGCGGTCAATCCATGCCTGACTGCGTTGCTCTGGTGGGCGGTGTGGCCATACAGCCTCCATGCGGGCCAGCAAAGCGGCGTCTAGCAGACCGTCGGCCAAGGCCTCCCAAGTTTTGACTTCGGCGCGCTCTCGGCCATTGACGGGGATCAATTTGCCAACAGGCGACAAAGTGTCCAAATATTCCACGATGACGCGCGAATCAAACACGGCTTCGCCCCCTTCCAAGACCAAGCAGGGCACCTTGCCCAGAGGGTTGGAGGCATGAATGGTGGTGTTGGCCGACCACACGTCTTCGACCACCATGCGGTAGTCCAGTTTTTTTTCAGCCATCACGATGCAGACTTTGCGGACATAAGGGCTGGTGGGAGAACCGATCAATTTCATGGGTTTGTTCTTGTAAAAGTCGTCAAAAGCGAGTCGAATGGACATGCATTCTAGAGGAATCGCAAGCGGCATCATTTGTCAGGGTCAGAACTTACAATCGGCATATGACTTCTTCTCCTATTTCCGCCCTTTCGCCCTTGGATGGCCGTTATGCCAACAAGCTCAACGCACTGCGTCCGCTCATGAGCGAGCTGGGGTATATGCACCGCCGTGTGCAAGTTGAAATTGCTTGGTTCATTGCGCTGTCTGATGCGGGGTTCGAAGAATTCAAGCCATTGTCCTCAGGGGCGCGCCGATACCTCACCGGCTTGGTGACCCAATTTTCAGAGCAAGATGCTTTGGCCATCAAGGACATCGAAAAGACCACCAACCATGATGTGAAGGCGGTTGAGTATTGGATCAAGTCCAAATTCAAAGATCGTCCCGAACTCGAGCAAGCGTCGGAGTTTGTCCATTTTGCTTGCACCAGCGAGGACATCAACAACACCAGTCACGCTTTGCAACTCAAGGGTGCGCGTCAGCAAGTCATCTTGCCTGCGCTGGACGAGATCATTGAACAATTGCGCAGCATGGCGCACGCTTATGCAGCCGTTCCCATGCTCAGCCGTACGCATGGCCAAACTGCCAGCCCCACCACGGTCGGCAAAGAGTTGGCCAATGTGGTGGTGCGTTTGCGCGGCACACGCGACAAAATTGCGGGTGTTTCTTTGAAAGCCAAGATGAACGGTGCGGTGGGCAACTACAACGCGCACCTGTCGGCATGGCCTCACTTTGATTGGGAAAATTTTTCCAAGTCAGTGGTTGAAACACCCGAGTCGAACGAAGCAGGCGCTTCCAGCGAACATTGGGGCTTGGGCTTGTCGTTTCAGCCCTACAGCATTCAAATTGAGCCACACGATTACATGGCGGAATTGTTCGATGCCGTGGCGCGCACCAACACCATCTTGATCGATCTGTCGCGTGACATTTGGGGGTATGTGAGCTTGGGTTACTTCAAGCAACGCCTCAAAGCCGGTGAGATTGGCTCATCAACGATGCCGCACAAAGTGAACCCCATTGACTTTGAAAATGCAGAAGGCAACCTGGGTTTGTCCAATGCGGTGCTGAAGCATTTGTCAGAAAAGTTGCCTATCAGCCGTTGGCAGCGCGATCTCACCGATTCAACGGTGCTGCGCAACATGGGCGTGGCCT
>RFVJ01000266.1 GCA_009928125.1 Betaproteobacteria bacterium | reverse complement strand
GCCAGCAAAGGTTTGGCAATGAACGCCAAATCGACGCCATCGAGGGTGATGCCACCCACTTGCGGTTTGTACATGCCACTGAGCAAACGCAACAAGGTTGTTTTGCCAGCACCGATCGGACCTAAGACACCAATTTTTTCTCCGTTGCGGATGTGCAGCGTGTTCACTTTCAGGGCCGCTTGCTGCCCGTACCCATACATCACTTCTTTGAGGGTGTAATTGCCTTGCACTGCATCCAAAACCACGGGTGTTTGGCCATGATGGTCGTCCGGCAGTTGCCAGATTTGGTCGAGGCCTTGAAGTGCCGATTGGCAATGTCCCCATTGAATGAGTTGAGAAGGCAAGGCTGCAATAGGCTGCAGGATGCGGTTGGACAAAATGGAGCAGGCAATGAGGCTGCCCATGCTGAGCTCGCCTCTGGAAATCATCAGTGCACCCGATGCCACCAACACCACATAGGCAATTTGCTGCAGCGCTTGTAGATGGTGTTGGGCAGATTCGCTGATTCTTCGCAAGCGCAACTCTTCGCCGCGCGCGGTGTCCGAAATGTTCTGCCACAAACTGAGTTGGCGCCAACCCCCTTGGCCAGACTTCAAGGTTTCTGCGCCTTCAATGGCCTCTACCAGCAGGCCTGTTTTTCGCATGTTGGCCAACGCCACCTGGTGACTGCGTTTTTCAATTTCCCGCAGACCTTGCAAACCGACCATCAAGGACAACAACAAAAACACCGCAGGAATCAAGGCCAGCCCGCCCGCCATGGCCCACAAAGCGAAGGTGAATACCAAGGCAAAAGGGGCATCGATAAACATTTGCGTGGCCGACCCAGTTAAAAATGCTCGCACACTTTCATAGGCCTTGATTTGGCCAGCCAGGCTGCCCACGCTGGTGGGCAATTTGTCCATGCGAACTTGTAGCAGTCGCATGAACACGTCACGCCCCAAACGCTGATCGACAGCTTCAATGATTTTTTCGTTCAAGTCGGATCGCAAGCGCCGCGCCAACCATTCAAACGCAATGGCACCCAACACGCCCAAACTTAAAACCCATAACGTAGCACTGGCACCTGTGGGCACGACGCGGTCGTAGATTTGCATGCTATAAAAGGAAATGCCCAGCGCTACAAAATTCAACATGACGCCGTTCAGACTGGCATCGATGAAGGTACTTTGATGCTTTTGAATTTCCAGTTTGATCAAGCGCCAGACAGGACTGTTCGATCGCTCAAAGGGCATTCTGAAATCGACCTTGACCAAAGCCAAAGAACTTAAGTGGTGTTGCGTGAACTCGCCATCTGCTGACTCCAGCACCCATTGCGATTGGCTGTTGTAGCTTTTAACAACACGCCAAGTGCCTTCATGGTCGACGGCGAGGCAGGGCAGCTGAGAGGGATCGATGCTGGCGTTGTTCAACCATTGCACAGATTTCCAATTCAGCTGCGACTTTAAAATTTGCAAAGTTTTTTTCGCTGAGTGAGCCTGCGCCTTGTCGATGGCGGCGATCAACGCATGCTTGTCCAAACTTTGGCGTTGAAGTTGCGCCAAGCGTTGCAGAGCAGCTTGCAATGAATTCATGGCGCAGACCCCGCATACGCCGCAGGTGTGCCGTGTGCTTGAATTTGCAATCGACCAAGGCTTTGCAGCCAAGCCATCTCGTTTTCGATGACGGCCAATTCAGCCTGCGAAGTTTCTCGGGCAGCATTCATCACATCGATCCAAGTTTTCTTGCCATTGATAAATTGACGCTCCCAAGCAGCTTGAATTTCTTGGGAAGACTCTAGGTTGAGAAGCAGCATCTCCGCCTTGCTTTGCCTTGCATTGGCATTCAAATAATCGGTTTGAACAGTTTCCAAAACACTTCTGCGAGCTGCCACAATTTCGTGCAAGGCGCCATCGTGTTTGTTTAGCAAGGCCGCCAGCTGGTATGCCAAACCAAAGCCAGCACCGGTGCTGGCACTGAAACCTACAAACACCCGATTGGTGTTGGGCGTGTTGGCGTAGGTGTAGTTGCCACGTTGGTGTTCTGCGCGAACATAAACTTCAGGCTGCAAGGCTGCGCGTTTTTCGGCCACCTCGGCCAATTGCAGTTGTGCAACGTGTTTAAGTCGACGGATCAATGGCGAGTTCTCTAGGCTGATGGCTTCCCAGTGCGGCAAAGCTTGCTTCAATGCAAGTCCATCCAGCGGGAGCATTTGAATGTTGGGATGGATCAGCTTGAGTCCCAGGCTTTTGGCCTCTGGCACCCATTGGGTCAAGCGAATCCAAGCTTGGTTTTCTTGCTGCAAGGCATTGAACCGATCTTGACGAACTTGCACCAAGCGCAAGTTGGCATAGTTGACTTCGTTCAAGGGCGACAGGCCTTGTTCTGCGCGGCGCGTTATTTTCTGAAGCAGTTGCGTTTGCACCGTTTCACTATTTACCAAGACTTGATGCTGGCGCTGGGCCATGACCACTTCTGTCCAGGCTTGAAGCGTTTTCAAAGCCAAGCCCTGTTGGATTTCTGTCAAGCGTGCATGTTCGATGGCTTGTGTGGCGATCGCTTTGTTGGATTGCGCCGTCAGTCGGCCGCCTGTCCAGAGGGGCTGTTGGAGTCTGAAGCTGAGAACCTGGGGTGAGCCTGTGTAGGCAGGATCGGGTGATT
>RFVJ01000265.1 GCA_009928125.1 Betaproteobacteria bacterium | reverse complement strand
GGAATGAGCTGAGTTTTCGCTTTGTTCTTTCAAAGTTCATATTAACTTTTTCTGATCGCCCATTCAAGGAGAGCACATGAAACGCCGTGATTTATTGGTATCCGCAGCAGCCGCTTCCGCATCCATTGCAGCCCCTTGGGTTCATGCACAATCAGGTGCTTGGCCCACCAAAGGGCCCATTCGACTGATTTGCCAGTACCCCCCAGGTGGTTTGGTCGACACAGTGGCGCGCTTGTTAGCGCCACATTTGTCACAAGCCTTGTCTCAATCTGTGGTGGTCGAAAACAGAGCGGGCGCGGGTGGCTTGATTGGTACTGAGTACGCTGCACGACAACCTGCAGATGGTTATTCATTGTTGGTGAGCCATGCCTCTGTCCATGTCTATGCTACGGCAACACGCCGATCCATGCCCTTTGATCCTGTGAATGATTTCACACACATGGCCATGTTGGTTGAAGCGCCCATGTTGCTGATTGTTCGCGGCCAGTCGCCGCATCAAACTTTGGCGCAGTATGTCAATGCAGCAAAAACCAAACCCGTCCGTTACGGCTCCTCTGGCATTGGCTCTGCCAACCATCTGTTTGGCGAGTTGCTCAAAATTGAGGGTCAAGCCAACGAACACGATCATGTGCCTTACCAAGGCAGTGCGCCAGCATTGCAGGACTTGATGGGAGGTCAAATTGACAGCGTGTTTGACCCTGTTACAACCAATGTTGAGCGACTCAAATCGGGTTCAGTTCGCGCCTTGGCCGTCTCAACGCCCAGCCGTTTGCCTGCATTCCCCAATATTCCAACCTTTGCTGAACTAGGTTACAACTCCCTCACAGGTTCTCAGTGGCTTGGTATGTCTGCGCCGAAAAACCTGCCTGCACCCATTGTGCAAAGAATAACCGCACTGATTCCAGAATTGCTGGCCAAGCCTGATGTGATGGCAGCTTTGGAAGCCGTACAAACCTTGCCACGTAAAACACCTGTGGTGGGTGATGAATTTACGAAATTAATTCAATCGCAAATCAACACTTGGACTGCAGTGGCCAAGCGAGCCAAAGTTGAAGTGATCGTATAATTTCAGCTTGCTTCGAAGCGGTGCTGTCAATCTTCTGGGTTGGCGGCGCCGCTTTTTATTTGGGTGATGACCTTTTCATAAAGTGATTTGACTAATGACTGAAGTCAATTTTGACAACATCAGCAGTTACGAGCGCTACAAGCTCATGGCCAGTCTCATTGTGCCAAGGCCCATTGCGTTGGTTACCACTGTGGGTGCCAATGGCGTTGTCAATGCAGCGCCTTTTTCGATGTTCAACATGATTGGCGAAGACCCGCCTATCTTGATGATCAGCATCAACCGCTTACAGGACGGTCAGCTGAAAGACACCGCCGCCAACATCCTGCACAACGGTGAATTCGTCGTCCACATGTCCGATGAGCCCATAGCGCAAAAGATGCATGCCTGTGGTCATCATTTTCCTGCCGACGTGAGTGAATTGTCAGTTGTAGGCTTTACCGCTGTGCCTTCACGAACTGTCAAGCCACCTCGAATTGCGGAGGCACCCATTGCATTTGAGTGTGTCCTGCACGAAAAACTAGAAACACCAAGCCGCTATGTTTTCATTGGGCGCATCCAGTGGTTGACGGCGCGCGATGGCTTGATCGACACAAAAGCCTGGCGAGTAAATCTTAAAGACTACCGGCCGGTCGCCCGCTTTGGAGCCAGCTTCTACACGCGAACAGATGATCGATTTGCCATTTCTGACATCGACGGTGAGCAAGCAAAGAACGAAACTGTCATCGACCAAATTTAAGTTGCCTGTCTTCTCAATCAGTTTGAAATCGACAGTCGATAAAACTTCGCGGCGTTGTTGACGAAGAAGTCGTTTTGTTCTTTGGGCGTAAAGCCGCTGATCATGTGGGCCACGGACGTGACCAAAGTGTTGTAGTCAATGCGCAAGCTGGCCACAGGAAAATTGGACGCAAACATGCATCGATCGATGCCAAAAATCGACAAGGCCTCGAGCACGATGGCCTTGTTGTCTTCGTAGTTCCAAGGCTTGTCTTTCAAGCCAAACTCTGACACTTTGAGCCAAACGTTTTGGCATTTGGCAATGGTCTCCATGGCTTGTCGCCAAGCTGCCAAACCCTCGGCACTTCGATCCCATGGAAAGCCAGTGTGGTTCAAAACAATGGGAATTTGCGGAAACATGGCGGCCACTTCAGCAGCCTCTGCCAGATGCCAATAGGGTACCCTTAAATCCCAGCTGAGTTGGTACTTTTCTAGCCTGGCGAATCCTTCCAACCATTTCGGGTCTTGCATGCTGCCTGGCAATTTACATTGCATAGCGTCGGGTTTGAGCGCAGTCACTGGCTTTGAACGAATGCCTTTGACCAAAGGAAATGCGGCTTGCCTTGCCAGTATTTCGTCACTGTTGTCGGTGTGAAACCAAGCGTGGGCCACGATGGCCGATGGATGGCCAATGCGTTGGTGCATCTCAGTCAGCCACTTGGTTTCCCCAACTTGGTCGTCACGCGACCATTCAGCTTCGCAGTGAACCGTTGCAACGACATTGTGGTCTGATGTGTCTTTTTCGAAATCGGGCCACAGGTAATTTTTCTTCAGGGCATCGTAATTGCCCATGAAGAAA
>RFVJ01000264.1 GCA_009928125.1 Betaproteobacteria bacterium | reverse complement strand
TGAGTCCACCGAATTAACCCCATGCCCACCAAGGCACCAACCAACACTGAGGGTAACAAGGGCGGCAACTCACGCCACATCACCTGCTTGAAATTCAGTCCCGTGTGCAAAACCGCTGCCGGCACATCGATCAACAAAACCAAAGGTACTACAAATGTGAGCGGCCAATGCCAGGCCAACAAGGGAACGATGATCAACGCCGAACCGAAGCCTGCTGTACCCAGAACGAAGTAGCCCGAAAAAATGACGGCCACGGAATACAGGCTGATGTCCATGGCTTAAGCTTGAAGAAAATTGATGGGGATGCTCAAGCAGTCGCATTTGAGTGCAGCACAGCGTGTGCAATCACGCAAGATTGCTGCGGTGACAGCAACGTGAATTCAGCAACTTCACCGTCTTGATTGACGGGCTGAACATCTGCAGGTACCAACAAGTTGTAGACCCACAATGTTTCGTGATGCCAACCCCTGGCCACCGAACGGCAAGTCGTGACTTGACCACTGGCAACAGCCGTCAACGCAAGGGCTTCTGACAAACCGGCCTCTTCCGCCATTTCACGCACACCACAAAGTTGCAAGGATTCGCCCGCACATTTCAAATGCAGGTTGAAGCTTATCGGTGGGTTCGATGCATTGACCGTTCAACAAAATCTCTGAATCAGGCCAGAAGCTGAATTTCTCATTGCGCCACCCTGTGACATGCCCTAGGTCACGCAGTTCAGTAGCCAACTGTGCCAATGCTGCACTTCTTGAGAAGGGCGTTTGATCCGGCGCATCCCACAACAAGCCATGAGGCACAGGGGTCCAGTCTTTGCGCAACCCTAGGATGATCTTGGCATGGTCTGGCGTGAGATAACCGGTAGGTGAATGTGCATTGCCAAGGTACCAAGGCATGGCATCCTCAGGCAAAGCTTGCTTTGCATGCTGCAGACATTGCTGCAGAACCTGCTTGTCTGCATCACCCAATGCTTGTAAAAATTTTTGAATACAGGTCTTCATCAATGCGCCTGATCCCAATTCAGACCCACCCCTACTTCGGCCAGCAAAGGAACTTTGAGTGTGGCCACTCCCGCCATCCAAGTGGGCACAGCCACTTGAAGCCACTCCACTTCATCTTCAGGCACCTCAAAAACCAGTTCATCGTGCACTTGCATGATCACTTTGGTTTTGCGTTGCTCACGGTCTATGCCTTCTTGCACAGCGATCATCGATAGCTTGATCAAGTCAGCGGCCGTGCCTTGCATGGGCGCATTGATGGCTGCGCGCTCAGCACCAGCACGCCTTGGGCCGTTCGGAGAATTGATTTCTGGCAAATACAAACGACGGCCAAACACCGTCTCGACATAGCCTTGTGATTTGGCCTGCTCGCGCGTCTCGTCCATGTATCGCTTCACGCCTGCAAAGCGCTGGAAGTAACGATCGATGTAATTTTTGGCGGCACCGTTGTCGATGCCCAGCGCCTTGGCCAAGCCAAAAGCACTCATGCCGTAAATCAATCCGAAGTTGATGGTTTTGGCATAGCGGCGTTGCTCGCTCGATACTTGGTCGGGCGTTAAACCGAACACTTCTGCAGCAGTGGCTTTGTGCACATCCAAGCCTTGATGAAACGCCCTGAGCAAAGCTTCATCGCCACTGAGGTGCGCCATGATGCGCAATTCGATTTGGGAGTAATCGGCACTGGCAATCAAACTGCCGGCGGGTGCCACAAAAGCTTCGCGCACTTTGCGGCCCTCGGCTGTGCGAATGGGAATGTTTTGCAAGTTGGGATCGTTGCTAGACAAACGGCCTGTGACCGCAACGGCTTGCGCATAGTGCGTGTGGACCCTGCCCGTTCTAGGTAAGGCCATCTGCGCCAGCTTGTCGGTATAAGTGCCTTTGAGTTTGGACAGGCTGCGGTGTTCCAAGATGCGTGCTGGCAAGGGATAGTCCTCGGCCAATTTCTCCAGCACTTCTTCATCGGTGCTGCGTGCACCAGTGGCCGTTTTTTTGATCACAGGCAAACCCAGCTTGTCAAAAAAGATTTCACCCAACTGCTTGGGGCTGCTCAAGTTGAAAGGCTGACCTGCAATTTCGTAAGCTTCGGTTTCGAGTTGCAAAATGCGCTGTCCCAAAGCTTGGCTTTGCCCAGCCAGCGTGGGACCATCAATCAACACGCCATTGCGCTCAATGCGAAACAAAGCTTCGCTGGTGGCAATTTCGATGTCGTAGATGGCGCGCAATTTGGGGTCGGCTTGAATGCGGGGCCAAAGCACACCATGCACATCCAAACACTGGTCTGAGTCTTCACATGAATACTCTGAAGCTTTTTCCACATCGACTTGTGCAAATGAAATTTGGTGCGCGCCTTTGCCACACAAATCTTCATAAGTCATGCCTGTTCGGCCCACGTGGCGCAGTGCCAAGCTGCTCAGGCTGTGCGGCTTGTGCACTTCAAGCACATAACTTTGCAGCATGGTGTCATGTGCATAGCCGCGTACTTCAATGCCCACATTGGCAAACACATGGCGGTCGTATTTGATGTGCTGACCTACTTTGAGTTTGAGTGGGTTTTCTAGCCAAGGTTTGAGCTTGGCCAATACGTCATGCATGGGCAATTGGACGGGGGCATCGGGGCCCTCATGGCGAAGCGGTAAGTAGGCA
>RFVJ01000263.1 GCA_009928125.1 Betaproteobacteria bacterium | reverse complement strand
ACACCCACAGCATCGGCTGTGAAAGTGGGTTTGGCCGACGTGGCAGACGACAATGCCGCAGCACTGGTGCTGGGTTTGGACACCAAGGTCCATTTGTAGGTCAGTAAATCACGGTTGGCATCGGTGCTCAGAGAGCCATCCAAGGTGACCACTGCGCCCACGGTGACGTTTTGGTTGCTGCCGGCATTGGCCACCGGCGCCGAGTTGGCCACCGAAGCGGTGATGGTGACCGCCGAAACGGTGCTGTCCACCCGGCCATCGTTGACGATCAGCGTTAAGACATACGTGCCAGCCACATCGGCGGTGAAGGTGGGCTTGGCCGAAGTGGCCGAAGACAAGGTGGCGGTGCTGCCCGTGGGCTTGGTACCCCAAGACCATTTGTAGTTGATGGGGTCGTTGTTGGCATCCGTGCTGCCTGTGCCGTCCAGCGTCACCACACTGCCGGCCACCACACTTTGTGCAACACCCGCGTTGGAGAAAGGTGCCGAGTTGGCATTCGAGGCAATGATGGTGACAGGCACGGTGGCGCTGTCGACTTTGCCGTCATTGACCACCAAGGTGATGGTGTAGATGCCCATGACATCGACGGTGAATTTGGGGTTGGGTGCCGTGCTGGAGGTGAGCGCGGCAGTGCTGCCATCGGGCCGGCCAATCATGGCCCACTTGTAAGTGAGGGTGTCAAAATTGGCGTCGGTGCTGCCCGTGCCATCCAAGGTGACGACGGTGCCCAGTGGCACATTTTGGTTGGGGCCAGGAATGGCCACGGGGGCAGAATTGGCAACGCTGGCAACCACATTCACCGTGGCGCGTGTGCTGCTGACCTTGCCATCATTGACCACCAAGGCAATGACATAGGTGCCTGCCAAATCGGCCGTGAACTGAGGTTTGGCCGACGTGGTGGAAGTCAAAGCGGCCACCGAATTTGTGGGTTTGCTGGTCAACTCCCACAAGTAAGTCAGTTGGTCGTTTTCTGCATCTCGGCTGCCACTGCCGTCCAAGGTGACCAAAGTGCCAACAGAAACATTTTGCAAAATACCCGCATTGGCCACAGGTGCTGTGTTGGGTGAAGAGCTGCCACAAATGGCACCGCCCAAAACCCCAAGGCTAGAGGCGCAGTCACTGCCCCCACCGCCACATGAGACCAAAACAGGAAGCAGAGCCGAAAGGCAGAGGGCGCGCAAAGATTTTGTCATGGCCTAGATTATTTGCAATTTGGGTTGGTAATGTCGATGTTTTCGGGGTATTTCATGCCCGTGTTGTTGTACACATCTACCGCAGCACCAATGAAGCCACCTGCCAACAAGTTGCCTAGCATGGAAGTGGAAGGCATGGGCAAAGCCGAAACCGTGAAGGCGGGGATGTAGGCGGCTTTGCAAGAAATCTCTAAAGGGCTGTTGTCATTTAACACGACAGCACGGCCGGGGGTCGACACCATCCACCGGCCTTTGCCGTTTTGCAAATGGCAAGTTGCCACGATGTTTTTCTCAGCGCACATGAAACGCACTTTGACCTCAAAAATTCATATAGGAACTGGTTAGAATCCGTTCCTATATGAATTCAGTCGTTCGCGTTCCACTCAACACCACGCCAGAGCAATTTGCCCGGCTGCAGGCCTTGCAGACGGCATTTGCAGAGGTTTGCAATGCTTTGGCCCCCGAGGTTCAGCGCACCCGCGTTTGGAACCGAGTGGCCTTGCACCATTTGCACTACCGGGCGCTGCGCGAGAAGTTTCCTGCGCTGGGCTCGCAAATGGTCTGCAACGCCATTTATGCGGTGTCGCGCACATCGCGCATGGTGTTTCAAATGCCTGCCAGCCCTTTTCATTTGGCCAAATTGGGCAACAAACCCTTGCCTTTGCTTCAGTTTGCAAGCAGTTGCCCTGTTTATTTTGACCGACACACGCTCAGCATCAAGGGTGCCAAGTTGTCCTTGTTCACCCTAGACGGTCGCATGCATTTTGAGTTGACCTTGCCAGAGTCGCAGTTGCTTTTGTTCAAGGCGGCCAAACTGCGCGAAATTTCATTGACCCGCCGTTTAGACGGTTTGTACGAATTGGCATTTTGGCTGGAAAGCCAGCAGGCTTTGACACAACAAGAGGCACAGGCTGCCCTTGATGTGCAAATGACGGGTCCCGACGCTCAAGTACCTGCTGCCCTGTTGCCGCAGTCGCCCATTCCCGATTACGTTTCCATTGAGGTTGCTGCATGAAGCCCCAAACCCCACCCTCCGAGCTCACTTTGGCCTTTGAGCCACTCAAGCCCGTTATTTTGAAAGCCATTGGCTTTAGCACCCTGATCAGCTTGCTGGCGCTAGCGCCCACTGTCTATATGTTGGAGGTTTATGACCGCGTGGTGAACAGCCGCAGCGGCATGACCTTGGCCATGTTGACGGTGATGATTGTGCTGGCCTACGCCGTCATGGAACTTTTAGAAAAAGTGCGTGGTGCCTTGATGCGTGCTGCTGGCGTGCAAGTTGATGAAGCGCTTTCTAAGCGTGTGTACGACGCCATGTTTCAAGGTTTCTTGAAACGCCAGGTGGGCGGCTCGATGCAAGTGCTGAACGATTTGAAGTCGGTGCGCGAATTTTTGGCCAACCCAGCCTTGATGGCCATTTTGGAAGCGCCTGTGGCCTTGGTGGCCTTGGCCTTGATTTTTGCCATCAGCCCTGTG
>RFVJ01000262.1 GCA_009928125.1 Betaproteobacteria bacterium | reverse complement strand
CGCACCGAGACATTGCCTGCCAAGTCAACGGCGTAGAGATGGTACACAGCTGCAGGCAGGCCACTCAGAGAAAGGGGTGTGTTGCTTTGGACGATGTCAATGGCCACACTTTTGGAAACAAGCGGGCTGAGATTTTCCAAATCACTCAAGTTGAGAATGATGCTGCTGCTAGGTACCACATAGGCTTTGCCCAGTTCATTGCTTTGAACTTGGAGGGTGCCTGACTGTGTTTGTGTCAGCGTGAGTGAGCCGGCTTCAAGTTTGGCGATGGGGGCCGTGGTGTCCACCAAGTGCAAAGGGTTGCTCAGAACGGCACTGGCCGTATTGAGGGTGGCTCTGCCTAAGGTGTCTTGAAGGCTTGCACCATTCAACTGAAGAGCGTTGCTTGCAATGGCCACACCGTCCAGGTCGGTTTGACCACTTACGATGGTGGTGACAAATACCAGCGCGTTGGTGCCCGATCCCGATACATAGCGCGCTTCGACACTTTGGGTGCCAACGATCAATTGAAGCGAAGGACTGCCACTGCGTGTGTCTAAGTTCACAAGCCCGTCGAATGTGACAGTGGCTGTGAGCGTGTCACCAGCGTTCAATCGATGGTTCATTTCACCCGTAGCGCTGGTCAGCGCCATCGACGTGATGGTGGTTGGGGGGATCACTGGCGGGGGTGCAGGTGGTGGTGGCGTTGGAGTGGGTGTGACAGGCGTGTCTTTGCCGCCACCACTCAAAGCAATCACGCCCAGTAAAGCGCCAGAAACATCCGCCAAACCAATGCTTGCCGCAACAGGTGCGGCTGGCAACAGCGCCATCGCATTACCAGGATTGAGCAAAGCCACCTTGCAATCGAGCGCATCGTCGCGCTCGGTCCAAACCAAACTTTCAGGGACGTCCAATGCTTCTTTGGGCAAATGTGCGTTGACCTGAACTTCTTCGCAGGCTTGGTTTTGCAGTTTGTACACCGGTGCGTTGGGGACAGGGGCGCTGCTGGCCACAAAATAATCTTGCAACTCCAGTGCCACTTGATCTTCTACCAACACTTGAAGGTTCTTTTGCGAGCGCAGCAGCTTTTGCCCTTTGAGGTGACCGCCTGCTTCTTTGTCGATCAGTTTGTATTCATAGCCGGGTTGTGTTTTCACAAGCAGAGGCTTGATGACCGTAGAGGGTGCATCAGGTGTTGTGTTCAACTTGGCCAGTTGAATGGTTTGAACGCGACCATCGGGCGTGGTGGCTTGAAGTTGAACGTCGTTGATCATGCTGATTTACCGCTCGTGAAGTGCGCCGGAGAATGCTTTTTGGACAGGTTTGGCAAGGTACTGAAGAACCGACCTGGAGCGAGTTCGTATATCGAGTGTGGCCGTCATGCCAGGCTTGAGATCACTTAGCCGCAAGCGATGAGCGGCTTGGTTTGAATAAAGTGAAGCACTTTTAAGTGTTTGAACCGACTCAGAAGGCGTGTTGGGATCGATTTGCACCTGCACACGGTAAAAGGCTGGTGTGGCACCCGAGGCGGTGCTGTCGGTGAAGGTGTCTGAACTGATGTAGCTGAGGGTGCCGTTCAGCATGCCGTACACGCTGTAATCGAAGGCATCCAACTTCAAACTCACGGGCTGACCGATGCGCAATTCACCAATGTCGCTCGGGTTGATTTTGGCTTCGACAATGTAGCCGCCCGTGCTGGGTGAAATGTGCATCAACTCATCGCCTGCGCGCAAAACGCCCCCCACTGTGTTGATGCGCATGAATTTGACAACGCCATCCACCGGTGTTGTGAGTACGCTGTGGTCCAACAAACTTTGGCGTTCGTTCAGCTTGAATTGGTTGGTAGATATTTCTTCCTGCAAGCGAATCACATCTTGCTTGGCGTCTTGCAAATATTTGTTTTGAACGCCGGCGATGCGGCCTTGCGTTTCATGCACTTGACGTTGCGCGCGCATCATCTCCAGTTGGCTGACATCGCCTGTTTTCAAAAGCGATTGGCTCATGCGCAACTCATCCTCAGAAAGTTCTAAGCCAGCGCGTAGAAGTTTCAATTCATCGAGGTGACCCTGTTTTCTTTGTGCATAGACTTGCGCTTGGCCTGATTGAAAGGCGCTGTTCACAGCATCATTTTTGTGAAAAGCCAGAGCCTGACCTGAGGACTCTGCGTTAGCTCTGGCCAATGCTGCGTGCAAAGCGCTCAGCTTGGATTTGACTTCTTGGTAACTGGCTTCAGTGCGCGTGGTTTCTAGCATTGCAAGCGCTTGTCCAGCATGCACCTGTTGGCCTTCGGTCACCAGCAATTTGGTCAACACCCCACCATCGGCTGCTTGGATGATTTGATTGCGCGATACGGCAATCACTTGCCCGTTACTTCGTACAGTTTGGTCCATGTGCGACCAGCTGGCCCAGCCTAAAAAGCTTAGCAAACCCACTAGCAGCAAGCGCGTGCCTGTGAGTTGTTGTTGCCAACGCGTGAGCCTAGCTTGAAAAAAGGGGCGGTCAGGCCTGGAAGTTTGTGTGTTCATGTTTGAAGTTGTCTGAGCACTTGCTCTTTAGGGCCATCTAGCAAAACCTGGTGTTTGGCGATGACGATCAAGCGATCGACCAATGTCAGCATTTCAGGCTTGTGCGTGACCAACACCAAGGTGTCTTGCGGTCGAAGGGCTTGTTGAAGGGCTTGCGTCACGTGATC
>RFVJ01000261.1 GCA_009928125.1 Betaproteobacteria bacterium | reverse complement strand
AAAAATGCTTCACGCATCACTTGGACATCTGCAAAGGCAGTTAGAAAAATGATTTGAACAGGTGTCTTTAGACTGAGTAAGCGGTTTTGCAGTTCAAGTCCACTCATTCCTGTCATCTTCAAGTCCAAAATGATACAAGCAGGGCGATTGGGCAAACTAGATAGGAAAGACTCCGCACTTTCATAAGTCCTGCAGTCATAGCCCTTCAAGCCAAGCATCAAGCTCAGTGAATCACGCACAGACACATCATCATCAACAATACATATCAGTTTGTTTTCAAACATCTATTTTGTTCCCTGTTGGCAATGAAACAACAAAACATTTTTTTGGTTTTGATCTGTACGAAATTGATCCGTCATTATTTTCAATCAATGACTTACTAATAGACAAACCTAGTCCCAAGCCATCTTTTTTTCCGCTGTAGAAAGGCTTAAAAATAACTTCAGTTTCATAGATATCAAGTGTTTTACCAGAATCAAAAATACTTATTTCAATTCTATGTTGCTTGTCAAATGCAATCTTTACTTCAACGAATCCATCTGAATTGGCTGACTCTATGGCGTTCTTAATCAAGTTGCCTAATGCTGTTTTAACCTGAGTGATGTCAACCATCACCCACACTGGTTCACTTAGTTTTTCTATTTTTATCTGGACATTTAGCTTTTTAGCGTAACTTTCTAGCTGAAAAACTGTATCCGTTACCAACTGGTCAACATCTGCCAACTTGATGTTAGAAGCGCCACCGATGAAAAAACTTCTCAAACCACGAACAATCTCAGAGGCACGAATTGATTCTTTGATGATTTGATCTAGTGTTTTCCGTAATGTATCTTTGTTTTTTCCGTTTGGTTCGTTGTGTTCACTTGACGAAAGCAACACCGCAGATTCTGCATAGGCATTGATTGCACTCATAGGCTGATGCAGTTCGTGTGCGAGAGATCCCGCCAACTCACCCGCTGCCACCAACTGCAATGTTTCTTTTAACTTTTCTTGCGTATTTAAGCGCTCATCTACAACCGTACCAATGAGCAATCCCGTCATTGACAAAGTGAACATCACTATTTGCATATCAATCAAATCACTGGGCAGCACACCAATTTGGGTAAAACTGATGACTAAAGGTATTTGCACCACGGCTGCGGCAAATGTGGCGCCTGGCAGAGAATGAGCGGCGCCAATCAAGCCAACTGCAAAAAACAGCGGAAAAAAATATTTCATCTGCAATGCAATAGGCAAAGAAAAAACGAAATATTCACATATCAAAAGCCCCACAAACAAAAGCCAAAATGATTGGCTCTTGAACATTTGCTTGAATTGATCTTGTCTGTATGGATTTAAAAATAAAAGAGACAGCGGCAGTACAACAACCAGACCCAATAGATCGCCTACAAAAAAACGATAACTCGCCTCTACAAAATCTTCTTTGACTAATTTGCTAATTAAAGTTTGAAATCCAACATACAAGATTGATGTAATTGCTGCGCCAATGACACTAACTAAACTCAACTTAAATACTTCTACGCGGTTTTGAAGTCTTGGAACACCTTTCGTTAGTTTGATCAATGCATAGGAAATACTTGAGTAGCAGCCGATCAATATCGCATTACCTATCAATACAGAAGAAGAAAAGATAATTGAATCTCGTATCAACCAATCTGCAAAACAAATTGTGATAAATGACCACGGAGCCCACATCAATCCAGCCCAAGTTAAGAAAAGCACTTGAACAGCGGCAGGTGGATTCCAAGGTGTTATGTTGAGCTGCCCCATTGGATGTATGAAACTAAGCCAGTCAACGCACACAAATACAAGCGAGAACAACATCGCTAGCTTTAAGTTTTTTATTGAATGCGTCATATTTGGTAAGTTTTAACTCAGCCGGTTAAAGGTTAAGTTTTAAAGCCACTATACCCAAGCCCCAAAAATAATCTTCAATATCAACAACCGTCCTGCAAAACGACACCTGATCCCCACCTCCACCCACAAGCACGGTCTATACGCTGAACTCAATCAATTTTCTTCAGTCGTTTCTCGCTATAGGCAGTCACAAGATTGACTTTCCATACACCGTCAATTTTTTGAATGTTGTAAGTTGTATTGAACACATTAGGTGGACTTGTATCTGTATGCGAAATAGTCCATCGCATATCCACAACTGCGAAGTTTTCGTTTTGTAGGATGAACTGATTGATTTCAAAATCAGTATGTTGGAATTTATGCTGTCTGTAAATCTCGCATAAAGCCACCATATTGTTTTCAATCTTTTCGTATGTGTCCCAAATCGTATATTTCGCATCATCAACGATGACTGATGGAACACGATAAAGGGAAGCAACGGCAACGCCATTCAAATGATTGAAGGCTGCTTTGTATTTGGCAAAGAAGTCAAATATGTCTGTAGGCAAAGAATTGCTCATAAGTCAAGGAAGTGTAAATGACACCACAAGCACGGTCCCCACCCTGAGCACATACTTGTTGAGACGGTTTTAGCGCATAGGCAGTAGCAAAATCAATAAGCAAGTTCAGAAACTTTATTCAAAAGTTCTAAAAATCAACCCAATTCGTTTGCTATAATTTTTGGCTCAGGCTCTTTAGCTCAGTCGGTTAGAGCGATGGAATCATAATCCACAGGTCCGCGGTTCGAATCCGTGAAGAGCCACCAAACTTAGAGCCCCCTGTGCATGCACAGGG
>RFVJ01000027.1 GCA_009928125.1 Betaproteobacteria bacterium | reverse complement strand
CACCGCTAAACTTTATACAGATTTAAGTTACCTCACGTGCGATGCCAGAATGACGGCAGACATGGACACATTGTTCGTGCACCTGGCCAGTCCCAGTAGGTTGGGACGTATGAACAAGTTGTTGGCAGCGCCATTTCATTTGCAAAAGAAACTGGTTGAAAAAATTGAGGCTGTCGGTGCTGCTGCGGCAAAGGGATTGCCAGCGCGGGTTGTTGCCAAGATGAATGCACTCACAGATCCAGTCCTCATTCATGCCCTTATTTCGGCTGGTCAGAAAGGGGCGCAAATCGACTTGATCGTTCGTGGTGCTTGCATGTTACCGGCAGGACTTCCTGGGCAAACAGATAACATTCGTGTGCGGTCCATCATTGGACGATTTCTAGAACATTCTCGTGTCTTCTTTTTTGAAGCCGGCGATGTTCAAGACATTTACCTCTCCAGTGCCGATTGGATGACCCGCAACATGACCCGCAGGGTTGAGTTGGCTTGGCCTGTTTTGGACTTGCCACTTCGGCAGCGATTGATTGATGAGTGCTTGCTGCCGTACCTGCACGACACGCGAAATGCTTGGACATTAGATGCCGATGGCAAGTACCGAAGGGTTGAAAAGCAAGGTAGAAAAATTCAAAGTGCGCAGGCACTTTTGATGCAAAAGTATTCTCCTGGCCATCCAAAATCGCGGTAGTCGGTCAAATTTCATTTTGAGCAGATTATGGATTTAATTTTCTGGCGCCACGCAGAAGCATTTGAATCATTGGATGGACAAGACGACTTGTCCAGAACATTGACGCCTAAGGGCGAGAAGCAAGCTTTAAGAATGAGTCAGTGGCTAGATCGCCAACTGCCTGAAGGTGTGCGTGTGATGTCCAGTCCTGCTGTGAGGTGTGAGCAAACAGTCAAAATGCTCGGCAGAAAAGTGAAATACAAATCTGAATTACTGCCCAATGCAAGCTTGGATGATTTGCTCGTCACCGCCGGATGGCCAGACTCCAAGATGTCTGTGTTGATCACGGGGCATCAGCCCGTTTTAGGCCAAGCCATTGCTTATTTACTTGGCATTCCAAGCGGAGAGTGCTCCGTGCGCAAGGGCGCAGTTTGGTGGCTCAGAAGCCGGGTGAGAGATGGCGCAACACAAACCATAGTCGTGAGCGTTCAAACACCCGAGCTGCTCTAATTAGCTTTTGGCAGGACGGCCGGTTTTCAGCGCCGGAACGTTTGATAGTGCAGCCAAAAATGCTTTGTCATTCAGACTGCTCATCAGTTTAAGGCCTGCACGCAAAATTTCACTTTTCTTGACGCTGTGTTGAAGACTGAGTGCTTTTTGTTTCAACGCTGCAATGGCTTGATATTCGTCTTTGGGAAACGTAAAACTGTCGCGAACCAATTTAGGTTTTTTAAGTTTAGGCGCGGGAACGGGCTTGGCCTTTGGTTCAGGTTTTGCCTTACTTTGACTTGCCGCTTTGGAGGCAGGTTGATTGGCGGTACTTTTAACAGCTTTTGCCGTGGTTTTTTGCGCAGATTTGGCTGGTCGCTTTGGGGCAGCTTTGCGAACGGCTTTCTTAACGCTAGGTTTTGGCGCCGCTAATGTGCTTGTTGAAGCTGTTTCTGGCGTTGAATGTGATGTGTTTTCTGTACTGTTGATGGACATTTTTGACGTGCAATAGAGTTAAACGTGTAAATAGTTTATATCGTTTTTCCATTGAGTTCAATCAATTCCAATTGCCAAGTTGTTTTTTGCCAAGCGATGCACTCTTCTCGGAGGAGATGGGCTGACTGAGGCCATTGTTGAAGCCAAGTTTTTTTGCACTGAATTACAAAGCCCGTTTTGCTGGCATCCGAAATTTTGAGACTGATGCCCTTGAGATCTGGGTCGCGCCTTGCGTGACACAAAATGGCGGCGATTCTCAAACTCAGTAATTGCAATGTGAATTCCAGATCCTTCAGTTCAACTTCGAGTTTTTTCAATTTACCCCGATGCCCCAAAATGAGCTGGCTCAGTCGATGCAGTTCTGACATGGAGAAGCCAGGCAAATCTGCGTTATCAAGAATGTAGGCGCCGTGCTTGTGAAAGTCGCTGTGTGAAATGCGTGTACCAATTTCTAAAAGGTGAGACGCCCATGTGAGTTTTTTTTCTAAACGCTTCACGCGGTCTGCGTCGCTGTTGGCTTTGTCTTGTATGCTTTTGAACAAAGCGAGTGCTGTTTTTTGCACTCTTTCCGCTTGTGTCACATCGACTGCGAATCGATTTCCCAATGCCAGCACCATGGCACTTCGAAGATCGGTACTTTCTTCGCGCTGCAAAAGGTCGTACAAAACGCCATGTCTTAATGCACCTTGCGCAGCATGCATGGTGTCGATTTGCATGAGATCGAAAAGGGCGCACAAAACGGCCAGACCGCCACCAATGACTGGCTTACGATCCTCCTTGACGCCTTCCAGTCGAAGTGCATCAGCACGTCCAGCTTTGATTAATTTTTCTTTGAGCCAATCAAGTCCCTCACGGGTGATGACTTCTTCCGGCCAGCCTGCGGCTTGCAAGACATCTGTGACAGCGCCAATGGTGCCTGATGAGCCATAAGCGACCTCCCAGCAGTTTTTGGGGTAGAGCGCCAAAGCTTCATCTAAAACTGCTTTTGCAGCCACTTCAGCCCATTCAAATGCCATGGGCGTGAAGTTGCCATCTGCAAAATATTTCATCGACCACTTCACACTGCCGACCCGGTAGGATTCCATGGTCTGAGGTTTGAAGCCTTTGCCTAAAATCAATTCAGTGGAGCGTCCACCGATATCTATCACCAGTCTTTTCTCTTCAGACTGTGGCAAAAGGTGAACGACCCCAGAGTAAATCAGTCGCGCTTCTTCTCGACCGGAAATGACTTCAATAGGGAATCCCAGTATCTTTTCGGCATGGTTTAGAAATTCATCTCTGTTTTTGGCCTCTCGGAGAGTTTGGGTTGCAACGGCGCGAACATGTTGAGGGCCAAAACCAGAAAGACGTTCGGAAAACCTGGCCAAGCACTCCCATCCTCGCTCCATGGCTTCCTTCGAAAGCATTCTTTCGGCATCAAGACCATTGCCTGCGGATGTGCCCATGCTCTAAGACGCCAATTTCCAAGCGATAGCTGTTTGAGCCAAGGTCTATGGCCGCTAAAAGTTGTCCGTTTTGCATTTAATTACTTCTATGTTTCGCTGAAAGGGCGTCAAACCTTATTATTTTGTGTCTAATTTTTGTCATTTTGATGACACTTTAGTCAATTATCACTTTCAATCATGGGAATCTGGTTTAGAGACTAAAAACGGGAGATTTGTGATATGTCTATAAATTGACACTAATTTGTCACAATTGAAGGCTAAATTAGAAAGGTGGTGCAAAAGCATGCCCCCAATCGAGGCATGCACGTTGCACAACAAATCTGTCGAGTATCAACCTCTGAATCAAGGATTCAAAATGCTTAAAGTCAAATCTTTTGTAGCTGCACTGGGCCTTTCCGCCATTGCCGCTACTGCCATGGCTGCCGAACTGACCGGCGCAGGTGCAACTTTCCCCTTCCCAATTTATGCAAAGTGGGCCGAAGCCTACAAAGCAAAAACAGGTCACAGCATGAATTATCAGTCCATCGGCTCTTCTGGTGGTATCAAGCAAATCAAAGCCAAAACAGTTGACTTTGGTGCGACCGATGCCCCCTTGAGTGCGGATGAATTGGACAAAGAAGGTTTGATTCAGTTCCCAGCCATCATTGGCGGCGTTGTGGCTGTTGTAAACGTTGATGGTATCAAGCCCGGTCAATTGAAATTCACAGGTGATTTGTTGGCAGATGTCTTTGCCGGTGTGATCTCCAAATGGAATGACAAGCGCATCGCTGATTTGAATCCCGGTGTCGCATTGCCTGATGCCGCCATCACGGTGGTTCACCGCGCTGACGGCTCTGGTACGACTGCTGTCTTTACTGATTACTTGGCCAAAGTCAATGCCAACTGGAAATCTACAGTAGGAGCTGGCGCTGCTGTGAAGTGGCCTGCAGCTTCCTCAGTGGGTGGTAAGGGTAACGAAGGTGTTGCAGCCAATGTGACCCGAATCAAGAATTCCATTGGCTATGTTGAATACGCTTACGCTAAGAAAAACAACATGGCTCATTTGAACCTTCGCAATCAAGCGGGTCAATTGCTTCTGCCAGCACAGACTGGTCCAAGATACCTGGCATGAGCATTTATTTGACCAATGCCCCCGGTGCTAAGTCTTGGCCTATCACTGGCGCATCTTTCATCTTGATGTACAAAGAGCCATCCAACAAAGCCAACTCTGCTGAAGTTTTGAAGTTTTTTGACTTTGCCTTTAAAGAAGGCAAAAAAATGGCTTCAGACTTGGAATACGTCCCAATGCCTGACGCAACCACCAACTTCATTCGCTCAAGCGTTTGGAATAAAGTGAATGTGAAGTAATTGAGACAACCATGAACGACGCAGACAATTTGATGACCCCGCACCGCCAGAGCGTTTTGCGCTGGCAGCGGTGGCAGGATTTTTTCTTTGAAAAAACGACCATGGCTTTTGCGCTGTCTACCTTGGTGGCGCTCACGGGCATCATTGTCTCGTTGTTCCTCAGTTCTTGGCCTGTGTTGACCACCTTTGGTTTTGAATTTTTCTACACGATCGAGTGGGACATCATCAATTCAAAATTTGGCGGCTTGATTGCCATCTTTGGAACGGTTGCCACGGCAAGTATTGCAATTTTGATTGCATTGCCATTGAGTTTTGGCATTGCAGTCTTCTTGACAGAAACTTGCCCAATGCCTTTGCGCAGGCCATTGGGCACAGCCATTGAGTTGCTGGCAGCTGTGCCATCCATCATCTACGGTATGTTTGGGTTGTTTGTTTTTGCGCCCTTGTTTGCTGAATATGTTCAGCCTGCTTTGGCCGCAACTCTGGGTCAAGTTCCTGGCGTTGGTATTTTGTTCACGGGTGCCTTCAATGGCATCGGTATCTTGGCGGCAGGTCTGATCTTGGCCATGATGATCCTGCCTTTCATCGCCTCAGTGATGCGTGATGTTTTTGAAATTGTGCCCCCCATTTTGAAAGAGTCGGCCTATGGCATTGGCTGTACAACTTGGGAAGTGGTCACCAAAATTGTGTTGCCCTACACCAAAACAGGTGTAGTGGGTGGTGTGATGCTAGGCTTGGGCCGTGCCTTGGGTGAGACCATGGCTGTGACCTTTGTCATTGGCAATGCACACAAGTTGTCGCCTTCTTTGTTCTCACCTGGCAACTCGATTGCATCGACATTGGCCAATGAATTTGGCGAAGCAGAGCCAGGTTTGCATTACGCTTCGCTATTCTCTTTGGGCTTGGCGTTGTTCTTGATCACACTGGTGGTCTTGTCTTTGGCAAAGTGGATGTTGATCCGCGCTGAAGCTAAGAAAGGTATGAAGTCATGAGCGCAGTGCTAAAAGATCCCTCTATTTACGCTGCCCGTAAACGTGCCAACCTGATCGGCTTGGTGCTTTCCATGTCTGCCATGGCAATTGGCCTGGTATTTTTACTTTGGATTTTGACGATCCTGTTGTTCAAAGGCTTTTCAGCATTGAGCTTTTCTTTGTTGACTCAGAGTACCCCTGCACCTGGCTCGGAAGGTGGTGGACTTGCAAATGCCATTGTGGGCAGTTTGATGATAGTGATGTCATGCTCCTTTCTCAGTACGCCGATAGGCGTGTTGGCTGGTGTCTATTTGTCTGAATATGGTGACCGCAGCAAGATGGCTTCTATTACACGTTTTGTTAACGACATCATGTTGTCTGCACCATCTATCGTGATTGGTTTGTTTGTTTATGCTCTGGTTGTCGTTCCCTCTAAACATTTTTCGGGTTGGGCTGGTACCGTTGCGTTGTCCCTGATTGCAATTCCTGTGGTGGTCCGTACCACTGAAAACATGCTCAAACTGGTGCCCGTCAGTCTGCGCGAAGCTGCATTTGCCTTAGGTGCTCCGAAGTGGAAGGTTTCTACTTCCGTCGTTTTGAAAGCCGCTAAAAGTGGAGTGATGACAGGTCTTTTACTGGCTCTGGCCCGAGTCAGTGGTGAAACAGCCCCCTTGTTGTTCACAGCACTGAACAACCAGTTCTTCACGATGGACATGAACAAGCCTATGGCTAACTTGCCTGTTGTTATTTTCCAATTCGCCATGAGCCCTTACGACAACTGGGTGAGTTTGGCCTGGGGAGGTGCATTGCTGATCACCCTCACTGTTCTAGCGCTCAACATCGTTGCACGTGTTGTGTTCCGTGAAAAAGTTGCAGCTTAAACATTCAACTGAATCAAAATTATGAATACATTGCCTGCTAACAAAGAAACCATTCTTGAAGTTCGTAACTTGAACTTTTACTATGGCGCGTTCCAAGGTCTGAAGAACATCAATTTGGACATTCAAAAAAATACGGTCACAGCTTTCATTGGCCCATCAGGTTGCGGTAAATCAACATTGCTTCGGACGCTCAATCGCATGTATGACCTGTATCCAGGTCAACGGGCGGAAGGTTCAATCAATTTTGATGGTGAGAATATTTTGAATCCAAAGCAAGACTTGAATTTGCTGCGTTCACGCATCGGCATGGTTTTTCAAAAGCCCACACCATTTCCGATGTCCATCTATGACAACATCGCCTTTGGCGTGAAGTTGTATGAAAACTTGTCGCGCAGCGACATGGACGATCGTGTTGAGTGGGCTTTGCAAAAGGCTGCGATTTGGGACGAGGTTAAAAATAAATTGAACCAGAGTGGTTTGTCACTGTCGGGCGGCCAACAACAGCGTCTCTGTATTGCACGTGGCATTGCTGTCAAACCATCCATCCTGTTGTTAGATGAGCCAACTTCCGCTTTGGACCCTATCTCCACCGGCAAGGTTGAAGAACTGGTGCACACCTTGAAGAGTGAATACACTGTGGTCATTGTGACGCACAACATGCAACAGGCTGCGCGTGTCTCTGACTACACAGCCTACATGTATTTGGGCGAATTGATGGAGTTCGGCGAAACTGACCAAATTTTCATGAAGCCCGCACGTCAAGAGACTGAAGACTACATTACTGGCCGTTTCGGCTAATTAGGAAAGAGAAATCATGGACAAGCACATTTCTAGTCAGTTTGATGCAGAGTTGGGGAGTGTTTCGACACGTGTACTCGAGTTGGGTGGCTTGGTAGAGTCGCAAATTAGGCATGCTGTGTACTCTTTGTCACAATTTAGCAGTGAGGTTGCAGACCAAGTGATTGCAACAGAAGCACAAGTTAATTCCATGGAAGTGGAAATTGACAGAGACCTTTCTTCCATCATCGCACGTCGCCAGCCAACTGCTCGTGATCTTCGTCTTCTGATCGCTATTTCCAAAATCACGGCCAACTTAGAGCGTGCAGGCGATGAATCAGAAAAGATTGCGCGCATGGTGAAATCCATCATCACTACGGGTAATGCGCGCGCATTGCCATCGTCCGAGCTGCGAATTGCTTCCGATTTGGCTTCTGGGCTGCTCAGAAAAGCATTGGATGCCTTTGCGCGATTGGATGTCACTGAAGCTGTGTCTATTCTGAAAGAAGATGATTTGATCGATGCAGAATTTGATGGTTTTGTGCGTAAGTTGGTCACCTACATGATGGAAGACCCACGAACAATTTCTGCCAGCTTGGACTTGTTGTTTGTTGCCAAAGCCATTGAGCGTATTGGTGATCATGCCAAAAACATTGCCGAATTCATTATTTATGTGGTGAAAGGTGCTGACGTTCGCCACATTGCCTTGGCCGATGTGGAGTCCGCTGTCCAATGAGATCCTTGCCTCGTATTCTGATTGTGGAAGATGAGCCTGCGATTGCCGAATTAATTGCGGTCAATTTGCGCCACAATGGTTTTCAGCCGATTTGGGCCATGGATGGTGAGACGGCGCAAAAAGAGTTAGACGACATCTTGCCGGATGTCATTTTGTTGGATTGGATGCTGCCGAAAGAAAGCGGGCTTTCATTGGCTAAAAAGTGGCGATCTGACAAACGATCCCAAGCCATTCCAATTTTAATGTTGACCGCCCGAGGCGATGAAGTTGATCGGGTTGCTGGCCTCGATGCAGGTGCGGATGATTACATCGTGAAACCTTTCTCAACCAAAGAGTTGTTGGCACGCATCAGAGCTGTTTTGCGCAGACGTGCGCCTGAACAATCTGCTGGACGTATTCAGTTGGGCCATTTGATATTGGACGCTGACACGCATCGCGTCAGCTTTCATGATCATCCCTTGAAGTTAGGGCCAACTGAGTTCAAGTTGCTGCAATATTTCATGACACACAAAGAACGTGTACACAGCCGTGGTCAATTGCTTGACAAGGTTTGGGGCGATCATGTGTTCATTGAAGAAAGAACTGTTGATGTTCATGTCAAACGTCTACGTGAAGCGCTTGGCGCTGCTGGTAACATGGTAGAAACAGTTCGTGGTGCCGGTTATCGATTCACGGATATGACTCAATCTACAAACACAGCCAACTAAATCAAAGCCAAGCTTCCTACATGTTCTCCCGCACTTTGGGCTTGTTTTTTTGGATGGCCGTCGCAGCCCTTGGCGGTTATTGGTTACATCCTTCTTCTGGACTGTTGTTGGGAGCTTTCCTGGTTTGTCTGTTCACTGTTTTGAAAGACCTTTGGAAAGGTCAAAAGCTAACGCATTGGTTGCGCCACAACAATGTCCAAGAGCCACCCGAAATGGGTGGTATCTGGGGTGATCTCATTGATCGTATGAAACGACTTTTGAACGAGCAGCGCAAGCTCACCAAAAGCGAACAACAAAGACTTCAAGATTTCTTATTGGCAATTCAGGCTTCACCCAATGGCGTTGTGTTGTTGGATCCTGAAGGCCGAATTGAGTGGTGCAATCAAACAGCAGCGCAGCATTTAGGAATGGATGCGAAGCGCGATTTGATGCAACATGTGGTTCATTTGGTGCGTGATCCCGTTTTTAAAAAATATATAAACAGTGAAATGCACGAAGGCGAAGTCATCATCGACGGCAGAAGCGCCTCATTGCAAAAAGCTGTCAAACTTTCTGTACAACTGCACAGTTATGGCGAAAATCGTCAATTGTTATTGACACGAGATGTCACGGCGATTGCGCAGGCCGACGCAATGAGGCGAGATTTTGTGGCCAACGTTTCGCATGAAATTCGTACACCATTGACTGTCATGAGTGGTTTCATCGAAACAATGCAAAGCATTCCTTTGGATGCGGCAGAACGTGAAAAGTACCTTGAATTGATGTCGTTTCAGGCTTTAAGAATGCAAGACTTGGTGAACGATTTGCTCATTCTTTCGCAATTGGATGGCAGCAATTTACCTTCCAGCAGTGATCCAGTTGCACTTGAAAGTTTAATGTCCGCCATTGAATCTGAAGCAAGAGGTCTTTCGCTTGCTCAAATGAATGAAGGGGCTGAGCCTCAAGTGTTGCATTTCGAAGTTCCGAATGGAATTCAAATTTTGGGCGCTGCCAAAGAGCTATACAGTGCAATCTCTAACTTGGTCAACAATGCTGTTCGTTATACGCCTGCAGGTGGTCTGATCACAGCGCTCTGGACATGGTTGCCAGATGAAAGACTTCAGTTCAGTGTCGTTGACACAGGGCCGGGCATTGCAGCAGAACATTTACCTCGGTTGACCGAGCGGTTTTACCGAGTGGACAGAAGTCGGTCTAGAGAATCGGGTGGTACTGGATTGGGCCTTGCCATCGCAAAACATGTGATGCAACGGCATGGCGGCGAGCTTAAAATTGAGAGTGAACCTGGAAAGGGTTCTCGATTCATGCTCATATTTCCTGCATCGCGAGTTGTTACAACTGTGCACGCAGCGGTTGAATCAGTGGCGAATTAGTTTTCTTTTTTCAAAAGTTTTGAGACCGAGAAACGTCAGATAACCCACAAAAACCGACATGATTGCGAAACCGCCGTATGCAATCGGCCAGTCGATGCCCTGAGTCATCATGGAAAACTCTGACATCCCGCCGATGCCAGCCAAAATATTAATGGGCATGAAAACAACGCTGAAAACCGTTAACTGGTTCACGCGTTTGTTTTGATTGATGTTGATAAAACCAATCGTAGCGTCCATTAGGAAATTGATCTTATCGAACAAGAATGCCGTGTGACTGTTCAGGGATTCAATGTTCCGCATCACTTGTTTGGCATCTTCAATTTGGGATTCTTTAAGTAGTCTTGCTCTGAGCAAAAAATTAAGTGCTCTTTGTGTGTCGAGAATATTGCTTCGAATGCGACCATTCTCAGACTCTTCTTCAGCGATGTTAGAGAGGGTGATGGCCGCTTGATCGTCACTGACGCGTTCATTCAAAACCATCTTTCCGACGGCGTTCAAAGTCGCGTAAATGCCTTCCAGAGAGTCAGCTGAACACTCAATGTCCGCCGCATACAGGTCCAACAGAACATCAACACAATCTGTCACATAGCCTGGTTGTGTCAGTGCTCGGTGTTTTTGCAGTTTGAAGACTGGTAGTTCTTCATCTCGCAAAGAAAAGACGATACCGCCGTGCAAAATAAAGAGGACTGAAACGCTTTTAGCTTCTTCCAATTTGTCCAAAAGGAAATTGGAATGCAGATGAATGGCGTCTTTTGAATCAATGAAAAATCGAGATGAAACTTCAAGTTCAGTTTCATCCAGTGGATCGGGTAGTTCCAAATTGAAGTGAGCGCCTATGAATTCCCTTTCAGCTTTGCTGGTGTTGAGCAGGTCAATCCAGATAGGCTTGACATTTTCAAGGTCGTTCCGACTGTGAATTTCTACTTGTTTGAGCTTGCCCATTGCGCATCTTCTAGACTGAGCTGCTCTAAGGATGTTGCAATTTCATGGGAAGCATGGGTGGCGATGTAGTTTTGAAGTTCAACATCGTGCTGCTTAAGTACGACCGATTCGATACGAGCGTTGTGCGGCATATTTTGCTTTTTGATCATGCCGCCAATGAGTCTCTGTTTTTCTAAAATGGCCACTAATTTATCAGTCGACATGAATTAAGCTAATCCTGTTACCAGCTGTTGCATACAAAGAATATTGCATGAAAAAAGGGACCTGTTGAGGTCCCTTATTTTACTTTGTGTCTAATTAAGCGCCAATGTTATCACCATCTTTTCTCGTCACCACGACGGTAGCAGAACGAGGACGTTTGATTGAACTTCCGGAAACCTGTGAATCAGGCCATGCGCTGGTTGGTTTTGCAATGCTGCCTAATTCGCCTGGGTGCTGCACATTGAAAAACATAGTCTTGCCGTCGGGTGTAACAGCAATTCCTGTAATTTCACAGTCTTTGGGGCCGACCAAAAAGCGACGAACGGTGTCTGGTGTTGCATTGGCGCCTTTGATTGTTGTAGTACCGCCAGCTGCTGTTGCCATACTTCCATCTCCAACTCTGCCAGGTACAGCTGCAAGCATCATGCAATTGGTCACGTCGGTGTAAGCGCCATCGTCAGTCTGAATCCAGAGCATGCCGCGAGGATCAAAGTACAAACCGTCTGGGCTGGCAAAGTCATTGACAGCGGTCAAGCCTGACAAATTGACATCTGGGGTGGCAGTTGCTTCAGCACCAAACAGATAAATATCCCAGCTGAATTTGACAGCTGCTTGATTGGCTGCGTCTTCTTTCCAGCGGATGATATGACCATGTGGATTACCTTTGTTAACTTTCGAAGAGCCATCAGAGTTGGTGTACGTGTCTTCGTAGTAGCGTGGGTTAGCAGCATCTGGCTTGAGTTGCGTGCCGGTCGTTGTTGCAGAGGCAGGTACACGATTGCTGTTGTTGGTGAGGGTCATATAGGCCTCACCATTCAATGGATTGACGGCGCCCCACTCAGGGCGGTCCATTTTTGTGGCGCCGACAAAGTCTGCAGCTAAGCGAATGTTGATCAATACATCAGCTTGATCTTCAAATGCGTAGCTGGTGTTGTTTGCATCCAATCCGTTTTTACCATGGGCTAATTCAATCCATTGTCCGCTGCCATCCGCGTTGAATTTGGCAACATACATTGTGCCCTCATCTAAATATTTGGCACCAACAGCCATGCCGCCGCCAACGTCTTTGGCATCCCACAAAGCTTTGGAAACAAATTTGTAGATGTATTCATTGCGTGCGTCATCACCTTGATAAATCACAATGGGTTGTCCAACCACTGCCGGAGCTGGCCATGCACCTTCATGATTGATACGTGCAAGTGCAGTGCGTTTAGCAGGTGTTGATGTTGTATTGAAGGGGTCAATCTCCACAACCCAGCCAAATGTATTGGCGATGTTGCGATAATCCTCGGCTGGAGTTGTACCTGTTACAGAGGAAGACCAGCGAACGAACAAGTCGTCTGTGCCAGCTGTGTCCCAAAGATAAGGACTTTTCCGATTCTCGGGAAGACCATAGCGGTTTAATGCAACGACTTCTTTTGTTGTGCGTTTTGCATTGTCTCCAGCAGAACGACTCACAACGTTAAGCCAGTTTTCTTCGCAAGTTAGGTAGGTTCCCCAGGGGGTGTATCCATTGGCACAATTGTTGTTGGTGCCTCGAGTTTTCGTGCCATCAGGAGAAAACTTGGTTTTGAGTTGTGTACTGCCTTTGGCGGGACCTGAAAATGAAATTTCAGTAGCCGAAGTGACGCGTCGATTGAACTTGGAGCCACGAACCATGCTCATGTCATAACCAATGTTGCGCTTCACTTCAACGACGCTAACGCCGTGTGCATAAATTTCTTTTTCAACTTCAGAGGCAACGCGTGTAGCGCCCGGTGTGATACCGTTGGCATGTAAACCATATGGTTGAACCACATATTCGTGGTTGACGCAGAGTAAACCACGGTCTGAGCGCTCGGCTTGGTAAACGCCAGTATCTGACATGCCAAAGTAATACATGCCATCGTGACCATCTCCAATTCGACGGTTATACGATTCAGCTGTCTCAGAGCCATTATCTTTCCAGGATTCCTCACCATACGTCATGGGATCGCCCAGAGCATGCAAAATACTTACTTGGTATCCCTCTGGTACTGTGACCACATCTAATTTGTTCTTTGCCACTGCAGCAAAGCCCAATTTCAATCCGCCAGAGCTGGTGCCGCCACAAGCTGTTAATCCCAGTCCACCCAACAGTGTTGTTGCTGTAAGGCCGATGCCGCCTTTGAGTGTTTGGCGTCGGCTTAAGCGAATGGCCATCAAGTCAGCCATGTGCAAGTTGCTAGAGGAATTGACAATTTCGTTGTCATCATATGTGTTGTGGTTCATTGGTCTCATCCTAAGGGTTGGAAAACTTGAATCTAAAAAAAAAGGATGACAGTTCTATGAAACTGTCACCCCAATTTGGAGAAAAAAGCCAATATTTTTAGATCAATTATTTTATTTCGTATGTTGAACCATTACAGGTTCAATGTCAAAAACAGAATCACGTTTGTCATCAACAGTTACTTTCACCCAATGCAAATTAGGGCTGCCGAAAGTCTGTAGGCGAGTGAAATTGGGTAATACTTTGGTGGGGCTGTAAAGTGGTTTGTCAACTTTAAAAAAGTGGGTGTCTCCATGGACCAGCATAACTTGTCCTTTGTAGTTTTCTGTTTCTTGAACGACTACTTTCAGGAAGTTTTGGTAACCGCTCACTGTGGGCGCTTTGCTCTCGTCTTGGTCTTCAGTCTCTGGCAGGTCAAATCCGGGATCGCCTTGGAATGCCAACAAGATGCCGCTTTTACAATCTTTGTCATCCAAAATTTTATTGTTATTGCTACCAGGAATGTTGAAAGTCACAAAGAGTACATTGTTTTTACTAAAACGTTTATTTTCAATGTAGGTACTGTCTTGATCTTTGGCGCTTTCAAGCGAAATTGCTTTTGGCCCAAAACTCAAAGGTTTGGCAAACATGACTTTCCGAATGTGCGCCAATCGTTCTTGAGAATCATAGCCGCCATTATTCAGTCGATGGCAGTCGGTCCATTCGTTATCGCCTGGTATGTATACAACAGGGTGACTCATGCTATCGAACAATTTAATGGCATCGGTGTAAACATCGTCGGTGCATTTTGAGCTGCCATCTTTGATATCGCCTACAAAAATACTGAAATCAATTTTTGCGTTGTTCAGACTGCTTAGAACGGCTGGCATTTTGCTTGCATCTCCAGCTTTTTGATAGGGCATATCACCCCATAAACCAAAGGAAAAACTGGCTGCTTGCACACACATTGCGGCTGACAAAGCAATGGGTCCAAGAACTAATCGGGAAAATCTGAATTTCATAAGATGTGTCACAGTAAAAAGAATTTCAAAATTCCAATCTACCTGATTTGTGTGACAGTTTTTTAAAACTCGTTGTAAGTAAGTTACATCACTTTCTTGTGTCATGAATTCGTCATGGCTTCCAAATTAAATACACACAGCTTCTATTTCAGAAAGCTTCTTTAACTCCTTTAATTTGAATCATGAAAATCAAACACACACTTTTAGCTGCTTCTTTGTTAGCTGCCATGTCTGCTCAAGCGCAAACTGCATTCACTGTTTATGGCAATGCTGACATTGCTTTGAATAATGATGTCAAAACTGCTACATCCGGAATTAAATCAGAAGAAACCTCTGTGGTCCCTGGTGGCTTGTCTACCAGCAATGTTGGATTTCGTGGTGAGCGTGAAATCGCTCAAGGCTTAAAAGCCACGTTTCAAATGGAATTCGAAGTTGATCAAACAACAGATTCCGGTATCGTTAAAACACGTGTAGGTTTGGTTGGTTTGGCGGGTGATTTTGGTGCCCTGTCATTTGGTCGCCGAACAACATTGGCCAAAGCAACCATAGACGCATTGGACGCGAACGATGGTGCGAATACAGCAGGCTTTATAGGCGACAATGGTCGTGATTCACGACGCAACGACATGATCACATACTCAACACCTAATTTCATGGGTTTTTCTGCTGACGTCCAAGTTGGACTGGGTTCGCCTACTCGCATAACAAGTGCTACGGGTGTTGTGACGCAAGACGGAAAGTCTGAAGACTCAAATTCAGTCGGTTTGAATTACACCAACGGCCCCTTGTCTGTGAAGTGGGTTAACGATTCCATTAAGAACTACAGTAAATCTGTATCTGTTGCTGGTTACAGCGTTGCTGTCCCAACTGCTATCGCAACACGCAAAAATGAAGCTGTTGGCGCCACTTATGACTTTGGTATTGCCAAGTTGTATTTTGTTGATACAAAAATGAAGCAAGGTACTGAAGCGGCTTTGGTTTCTTTTGATACCCAAACCATCGGTGTTCGTGCACCAATGGGCAAGGTCACATTGATTGCAGAAGCCGGCACAGGTAAAGCGAAGTTGACCAATTCTGCAGTTATTGCTGATGTTGATGCACTTCAGTTGGCTGTTTTGTACACACTTGCGAAAGACACAACACTGTTTGGTGTTTACGGTACAGAGTCAATTGCCCATCCAACTTTCTTAAAGAAGGCTGAGCAAAAGAATACGCAGATTGGTATTCGCTACAAGTTCTGATTTTTTTATTTCCAAGGTAACTTACAGGCCCGCTTTGCGGGCCTTTTTTTGCACTTCAATCTGATAAATTATGAAGATGTCAAAAAAGAAATTCATGGGTTTTACTTTGTTCCACTTTACAACTTTGGTGCTCATCAGCTTGTTGCCAGTTCACGCCAAAGCCCTGAATTTTTTTTTAGGTGATGATCTACTTGAGGTTCCCTTAACTAAAGTAGAACTTCAAAAAATCAAAGTCAACGCTGGCTGGGCCAAAGGCGATGATCAGACCTTGATTTTTGAGGTGGTCAACGGTCTCAAGGGTCCCATTCAATGCGGCGCTGCCAATGTGGATTTGAACGATGGCAAGTCGGTGGGCAAACAATTTGTACCC
>RFVJ01000260.1 GCA_009928125.1 Betaproteobacteria bacterium | reverse complement strand
AACACGGGCACCACGGTCTTGGCCGCCAACATGCCTGGCAAATGCGCCGCACCACCAGCGCCTGCAATGATGGCCATCAAGCCACGCTCTAGCGCTGTTTCGGCATAAGTGAACATTTCATCGGGCATTCTGTGCGCAGAGACCACTTTGGCTTCGTGATCGATGCCAAAGTGTTGGAGAATCTGGACTGCGTGCTGCATCGTGTCCCAGTCGGAACTGGAACCCATGACCACGCCGATGCGTGTTTTGGCTTGGGATGCGGTAGATGTCATGTTTGGCTTTGCTGAAGCGTCAAAACGCAGTCGTTGAAAATTGAACAATTGTCTCAGCTGAGCCTTCAAACTCAGCTGAATCCTTGAATTTTAAGGTTTAGCCCCAAGGTCTGGTAAATATGATCGATGTCACCGTAGAAACTTTTGAAGCCGAGGTCATTGCCGCCTCCATGACCACCCCTGTTTTGGTGGACTTTTGGGCCCCCTGGTGCGGCCCTTGCAAAACCTTGGGCCCACTCCTGGAAAAAATGGAAGAAGCCTATGGCGGCCGCTTCAAACTGGTCAAAATCGATTCCGACCAAGAACAACAACTGGCCGCGGCCTTTGGCATTCGCAGCATCCCCACCTGCGTGATGCTGAAAAACGGTCAACCTGTGGATGGCTTCATGGGTGCTGTGCCCGAGGGCAAGCTGCGCGAATTCCTCGACAAGCACGTCCCCGGCGAGAACGAAATCTTGGCCGAAGCCGAAGTGCAAGAAGCCGAGGCTTTGTTGGAGTCGGGCGACCTCGAAACCGCCCAAACCAAACTGTTGGAAGCCCTCCAAGCCAACCCCGAAAACGACGACGCACGTTTTGACCTCGTCAAATTGCTCATCAGCATGGGCCAACTGGACACCGCAGGCACGGTGCTTCAGCCAGGTCTAGGGCAAATTCCTCTCAAGTTGCGCTTTGAAGCTTTGAAGCAATGGCTGGATGCCTTGAACTTCGTCACCACCGACCCCATGGGCCAATGGCCTCTGGAAAAGTTTGACGAATTGATCGCCGCCAACAAACGCGACTTCGACGCACGCTTTGCCAAAGCCCGCGTGCTGTTGGCCAGCGACGATTGGACGGGCGCCATGGACGAGCTCTTAGAGATCATCATGCGCGACAAAAAATGGAACGACGAAGCACCGCGCAAAACCATGGTGGGCTTGCTGGAGTTGCTCACCCCCGTGGTTCCCAAAGGTGGTGCCGATCACACGGGCAAATCGGCTGGCGGCATTGAACTGATGGGCAAGAGTGCGGTGCAAGAAGACCCGCAAGCCGCCATGGTGTCGAGCTATCGCCGCAAACTCAGCATGATGCTGAACTGATTCGGTGCAAGCTCAGCGGGTTGCGCCAGCTTGAGATTCAATCAAGCCGTGCATGCTGCGCAGCATGCCGGCCATCATCAAGACCTCGCCAACCACAAACATGGGGCCGACCAGCAGGCCCACGACATCGTCAACAAACGCGGGCTTGCGACCTTCAAAAATGTGGCCCACAAACTGAATGATCCAACCGATCACAAACACGGCCAATCCTGGGAACCAAGCAGCATCCCAAAGCGCGCTGAGGCCCCAACCTGTGGCGGCCTCGGAGGTGTGCGCCAAGGCAATCAAGGCACCGTTGACGGCACTGGTGGCCAAGCCCAACAGCAAGTTGCCGCGGGTGAGGTACCACGCGGTTGAAAGCACCCACAGCACTGCCGCCAAGCTAATCATGTGGCCGCCCATGTCAAAGGACACCAAGGACAGCAACATGCCAATCGACAACACAATCAGTGGAATGCCCACCAAGTGCGTGGCGATGTTGCGACGATCGCGGTGGTAGTGTGCATACTGCACCATGAGTTCGGGGGCCGAGCGAAACAAACTGATCATGAAAGACACTCCAACGTTGAGTGCGCTGGCGAATTAACGCGTCAATCGCTGCAGCGCTTCTTCGTATTTTGCCGAGGTCTTTTCAATCACATCACGGGGTAAACGAGGAGCAGGTGGCGTTTTGTCCCAAGGCTTGCCATTGACCAAGGTGCTCTCGAGCCAGTCGCGCAAATACTGCTTGTCGTAGCTGGGGGGGTTCACGCCCTCCATGTAGCTTTCTGCTGGCCAGTAGCGCGATGAATCGGGCGTGAGCACTTCGTCCATCAAGACCAAGCTGCCATCGGTGTCCAAACCAAATTCAAATTTGGTGTCGGCAATGATGATGCCCTTTTGAGCGGCCATCTCGCTGGCCGCTTTGTAGATGGCAATGCTGTTTTCGTCGTGATCGCCCACAGCGGCTTTGGCGGCCGGGGTGTAAATGGGCTCGGGCAACTTGCTGGCATTTTTCAAACCAGCGGGCAACTTCACACCGCAAACTTGCTGGCCCTCTTGGTATTCTTTCCAGCCACTGCCCGCTAAATAACCGCGCACCACCGCTTCCACAGGAATGGGCTTCAAGCGCTTGACCAACATAGAGCGGCCTTTGACTTGGGCCACCTCTTCTGCGCTGACCACGCTCTCTGGTGCGTCACCCGTGAGGTGAATTGGGCACAAGTTCAAACCTTTGGGACCCAACTTGTCAAACCAATACAAGGCCATTTGCGTGAGCAACACGCCTTTGCCAGGAATGGGTTCGCCCATGATGACGTCAAACGCACTGATGCGGTCGGAGGCCACCATCAAAATGCGATCGGTGCCAACA
>RFVJ01000259.1 GCA_009928125.1 Betaproteobacteria bacterium | reverse complement strand
TCATTGGGGTCAGATCAACATTAATTCACGCTTTCCAGTCGCGCCGTGCCCAACATGATGGGCTTGACCAATATTTTGTAAGTGTCCAAATCAAAGCTTTGCTGCAAGCTCACTGGCCACTGCGCCGACTTGGAACACCAGGTTCCCAAGTAGCGCCAATTGTCAAGGCGATGCCGCTGCACCCAGCCTTGGCTTTCCTCCACCAAATCAATGGCCCCCGCAAACGGCCACGCATGCACCTTCATGTCTTCCAAGGCCGATAGCAGGCGTTGATCGTGCGTTGCGCGGTCTTCTTTGCCAACGCACGCGCCCAAACATGTTTTGACTTGCAAACCAAAGCAGCCCCTGGCACTGAGCTTTTCCAGGCCCAGCAAACCTTGGCACAAATTGTGTTGGTCAGCCAACTCACGGAGTTTGGTTTGCGCCGCATGCCTCGAACTGAACAACCCGTACAAGCCCTCCACCTGGCCCCAACCCAGGTCTTTGCCAGTCACAATGTTCGGCACCCAGGCACCCGCGGGGTTCTGCATTTGAATGCTGCACAAATTGCGAAGCCTTCGCAGCCTGATGTTGTAAAGCGGGTTGAGCGTTTTAATCAGGTGCGACTCTAGAAGCAAGGCGCCAATTTCGCCCGCCGTCTCGATGAAGTCCACGCGCCTAGATTGCGACATCATCTCGGCTTCATCCTCGGCGCGCAAATGCGCCAACACCCGACTGCGAATGTCGACACTTTTACCGATGTAGATGGGCAACTTGCCGTCACCCCTGAAGATGTAGACGCCCGGACCGCGTGGCAAGGCCGCCAGCGAAGCGGCGTCCAAAAAAGAGGGTTCCTTCACGCGGTCAATTCAACTCATTGCGTGCAAGTGCGCGTTCGGGTGATGGTGCCGTCGGGGTTTTGAGTTTCAGTCCAAGGACTGCAGGATGGGGCTTGGGGTTGAACCACCACAGGTTGCGGTGACTGAACCACCACGGGCTGTTGAACGATGACGGGTTGCTGGCGGGCCACCTCATAGACAATGGCGCCACCAATGATGGTCGGCACCATCCAATGCCAAGCGCCACCGTGACCGCGCGCCCAATAGCCGCCCCGACCATGGGCCATGGCTGTGGCACTGAGGGTCATCAGAAGAACGATCAGAAATTTTTTCACAAGGATCTCCTGCAGGTGTTGTAAGCTCGATTGAATCGCAGTTTTGTAAACAATTTGTGAATTCAACAAAGCATGGGCCCATTTTAGCCAAAGTGACTGGCCATGCAGGTTGAAAACGCACAAACTTCTCCAGACAACACGAAAGGGACGCCATGACAACATGCTTCACACGCGCACTTGCTGCCACGGGTTTTGCAGTCCTCAGCCAGGTCCTTTTCTTCAGCAGTGCCGCGGCCGAAACCCTGAAAGTCCTGACCACGGGCGCCTTCAAACAAGTGGTGGTGGCGGTTGCCGCCGACTACGAAAAGCGCACCGGCCACACCATCGACATTCAAAATGACACGGCCGGTGCAGTCACCAAGCGCGTCACCGAGGGCGAAAGCTTTGACGTGTTGGTTCTCACCCCCGCAGGTTTGAAAACTTTGGCCAGCAGCGGCCATGTGGATGCCAGCAGCACCTTGCCTCTGGCCAAAGTGGCCATTGGCGTGGCCGTCAAGCAAGGCGCCCCCTTGCCAGCCCTCAAAACCGTCGAAGACTTTCAAGCCGCGGTTCGCAATGCACGCAAAGTGGCCCTCATCAACCCTGCCTCCGGCGGCTCCAGTGGCATTTACCTGGAAGGGTTGTTCCAGCGCATGGGCATGGCCGATGAAGTGAAAGCCAAAGCGGTGTTGGTGAATGGTGGCCTGGTGGCCGAAAAAATCGTCACGGGCGAAGCCGACTTGGCCATTCACCAAATCAGTGAAATTTTGCCTGTGGCCGGCGTCACCTTGGTCGGCCCCCTGCCTGAAGCCATTCAAAACTACACAGCCTACGCGGGTGCGGTGCGTGCCAACACCCCCAAGAAGGAGCTGGCCAACGCCTTCCTCCAACTGTTTGTATCCGCTCAAGGCAAATCCATCATCCGTGAAAAGGGCATGATGGAATGAACCCAGCCCAAGCACTCGGCTTGGGTATCCTCGTTTTTTTCAACCTTCTCAACAAGGCGCTTTATCGTGATCTGGTCTCAGGAATATTTTGTCAACCGCGAAGACGTTCGTTTGTATGTTTACCGCAAGCGTGCCACAGCACCTGTTGCGGGCGAAGCGGCCAAGCCCGTTTTGTTGCTGGTGCATGGCTCGACGGTTTCGGGTCGCAACACCTACGACTTGCAAGTGCCCGGGGGCAAAGACTATTCCGTCATGGACTATTTTGCAGAACGCGGCTACGACTGCTGGACCGTCGACCACGAAGGCTACGGCCGCTCGAGTTGGTCAGGCCGCGGCAACAGCGATGTGCGCACAGGTGCCAAAGATTTGGCCGCTGTGGTGCCCTTCATTTTGCAAGAAACTGGCGTTCAACAAATCAACATCTTTGGCTCCTCTTCAGGCGCTTTGCGTGCCTGCGTCTACACCGAAGCCCATCCCAACACCGTGGCACGTTTGGGCCTGTCTGCCTTGGTGTACACCGGTGCCGGCGCGCCCACCTTAGAGCAACGCCGCAAAAAACTGCCCGAGTACAGTGCCAGCCCCCGCCGCAAGGTTGACTTGGCCTTCTACGAAGGCATGTTCAACCGCGACAA
>RFVJ01000258.1 GCA_009928125.1 Betaproteobacteria bacterium | reverse complement strand
AAGTTGTGGGCGGGCACCGTCACCATCCATGCCAATGCCAAAACCGGCGCCCACCATCATGGACCCTTGGAAAGTGTGATTTACGTCATCAAAGGCCGTGCGCGCATGCGCTGGGGCGACAAATTGGAATACACCGCCGAAGCGGGGCCGGGTGACTTCATTTACGTGCCACCCTACGTCCCACACCAAGAAATCAACGCCAGCCCCACTGAGGTGCTCGAGTGTGTTTTATGCCGCAGCGATGGCCAAGCAGTGTCCATCAACCTCGACATTGAACCCGTCGAAAAACCAGAACAGGTGTTGTGGATCGACCCCACCCACCCCAGTGGCGGCGTTTGACTCAATCCAATTTAGCGCCTGAATCCTTCACGATCTTGGCCCAACGAACCAAATCGCTTTTAACGATTTGCGCCAATTGATCGCCTGTGCCCTTGAAGGGCTCACAACCCAAGGTGGCCAAACGGTCTTGCACATCTTTGGCGTCCAAGGCTTTGGCCACATCGTTTTGTATTTGAAGCAGGATGTTTTTAGGTGTGCCCGCTGGCGCAAACATGCCGTACCAAGGCGTGGCACCAAACCCTGCCACCGTCTCGCCAATGGTGGGTGAATCGGGCAAGGCTGCCAGGCGTTTTTCGTTCACAACCCCCAACACTTTGAGCTTTCCGGCGCGAATGAAGGCGATCGAAGACGGCATGCTTTGAACCGACAAAGGCACTTGCCCACCCACCACATCGGTGGCCGCCGCCGCCGCTGCTTTGTAGGGAATATGGACCAATTGAATGTCGGTGGCCTTTTGCAGCATTTCACCAATCAAATGGTTCAAGGTGCCATTGCCTGCAGATGCAATGGACAAGGAACCCGGCTTGGATTTGGCCAAAGCGATCAACTCGGCCACATTGTTGGCAGGCAAACTTGGATTTGCCACCAACACATAACCCGCCGGACTGCCCCCACTGCTCTGACAACTTTTGCGCCACAACCCGGGCAATGGCATCGTTGGCGCCTCCCGCTGCCTGCGGCACCACCAAAGTCACTTGGCGGGAAGGAAACTTTTCATCGGCATGGCTGGTACCTGTCAGACAAATGGCCAGGGCCATCAAGCTTGATTTCAATGGGGTTAACAGCATTTTTCGCATGGCACATCACCTTTGATATAAAAACTCACAATCTACAGCTCGATGGTCTGTCGTTGTGCTGCAGACCATTGTTTCGATAAATCACAAGGACTCCAAGTCGGGTTTGCCATAATCAAGCGCATCGAATGGCCTCTCGCCCATCTCAAGTACCTTCTGCGACCCCTTACTGACTGTCAGCATGACCCAAGATTTCAAAGCCAGCCCTCGTTTGACCAGCCTATCCCATGGCGGGGGTTGCGGCTGCAAAATTGCACCCGGCGTTTTGAGCGAAATTCTGCGCTCCACCACAGCCATGCCCCTGCCACCCGAATTGCTGGTGGGCATTGAAACGTCTGACGATGCCGCCGTTTACAAGCTGAACGACAGCCAAGCCCTGGTGGCCACCACTGACTTCTTCATGCCCATCGTCGACGACCCCTTTGAGTTTGGTCGCATTGCAGCCACCAACGCCATCTCCGATGTGTACGCCATGGGCGCTCAACCGATCATGGCTTTGGCACTGGTGGGCATGCCCGTCAATGTGTTGCCATTGAGCGTGATTGGCCAAATTTTGGACGGTGGCCAATCTGTTTGCAGATCTGCAGGCATTCCCATTGCAGGCGGACACACCATTGACTCTGTTGAACCCATTTATGGTCCCGATCACATCAAGCGCAATGCCGATGCCAAAGTGGGGGATGTGCTGGTCTTGGGCAAACCGATTGGCGTGGGCATATTGTCTGCTGCACTCAAAAAAGAAATGCTGCCGGACGAAGGCTACCGAGCCATGATCGACAACACCACAAAGCTCAACACCGCGGGTCCCGACTTGGCCAAACTCAAAGGCGTTCATGCCCTGACCGACATCACTGGCTTTGGCTTGGCAGGCCATTTGCTGGAAATGGCACGAGGCGCCAAATGCACCGTTCAGCTGGACTGGGACAAAGTGCCCATGCTGCCTGGCGTCAAAGCCTTGGCGGCGCAGGGTTGCATCACAGGTGCATCGGGACGCAATTGGCAAGGGTACGGGCCAGAGGTTGAATTGCCCGACAACTTTGCCGCTGTCGACCAAAGCCTGCTCACTGACCCCCAAACCAGCGGTGGTTTGCTAGTCTCTTGCGCGCCTGCCGAAGTGGCCAAGGTCATGGCCACTTTCAAAGCGCATGGCTTTGACCATGCTGCGGTGATCGGTCAGATCTGCGCGCCAGAATTGCATGCCTTGCGCGTGACACAAGCGGGTGCAGCGTGAGCGTTCATCCCGTCAGCGCGCAAGAAGCCATGTTGCGCATGGCCAAACCTCTTGGCGCGCCCGGTGGCTACAGCGCCATCATCGATGCGCGCACCGAAGATGAGTTTGCGCTGGACCATTTGCCGGGCGCCGTGAACTGGCCTTCGCTGGACAACGCACAACGCATCACGATTGGCACCTTGTACAAACAAGTGAATCCGTTTGAAGCCAAGAAACGCGGCGCCGCCTTGGTGGCCGCCAACATTGCAAAACACATTGAGCGCCATGTGATGGACCTGCCACGCGACTGGCAACCCTTGGTGTACTGCTGGCGCGGCGGCAAACGCAGTGGCTCTTTGGCGTTAATTTTGGGCCAAATCGGT
>RFVJ01000257.1 GCA_009928125.1 Betaproteobacteria bacterium | reverse complement strand
TCCAAGATTTGGGAGCGCTTTTGCGATATTTTGGAAGCACCCCAGTGGGTCACCGACCCGCGCTACCACGACAAACCCAGCCGCTCGGTGAACCGAGATGCATTGAATCAAGAAATCAACGATCGCCTGGCCAAAAAAGATTGTGCTTATTGGATTGAAAAACTCAATGAGGGGGGCGTTGCCTGTGGCTTGATCAACAGCATGGACCAAGTGTTTGAAGAGCCCCAAATTAAGCACCTCAACATGGTGAAAGATGTGGTGTCAAAGCACCAAGGACCGCAAAAGATGGTGGGGCAGCCCGTGCAGCTTGAACGCACGCCCAGCAACATTGTTCGCTCGGCACCGCGCCGCGGCGAGCACACCGAAGAGATATTGAAAGAAATTGGCGTTGAAGCAGAAGACTTGAAACGTTTGAAGTCCACTGGAGTTTTTTAATGAGTGACGCAAATTACACATCGCCTACCGAACGGGTTGAAACGTGGTTGGATCAGACCACCCTGCACATTCGATTTAACAATGTCGCAAGGCACAACGCTTTGTCGGTCGACATGTGGGAGGCTGTGCCTGGTTTGTTGACCCAAGCTGAGTCAGACCCACGCGTTCGACTGGTTGTATTTTCCGGTGCGGGTGAAAAAGCATTTGTGTCGGGCGCTGATATTTCTCAGTTTGAAGACATGCGCGCCGCCAAAGAAGCTGTGACCCGTTATGAGCACATGGCTGAGACCGCGCTCATGAGCATTTACAACTTTCCCAAACCAACCCTGGCGTGCATCAGAGGGTATTGCATTGGTGGCGGCATCAATGTGGCCATCAGTTGTGACATGCGCATTGCAGCCAGCGATGCCGTTTTCTCTGTGCCAGCCGCCAAGCTGGGGCTTGGCTATCGCTATTCGGCCATGAAAAATTTGGTCGACTTAATTGGACCTGGTGCGGCCAAAGATTTATTCTTTACAGCCAGAAGAGTCGATGCCCAAGAGGCATTGCAACTTGGCCTGGTCAGTCGCGTTTGCGCTGTAGACCAACTGCCAGAACTGCTCAGCGAATACACCACTGCTTTGGCCAACAACGCACCCATCACAATTGCAGCTGCGAAGGCCATCACCCGAGAAATATTAAAGCCCTCGCCCGAACTTGATATGGCGCTTTGCCAACAACTTATTCGCAATTGTTTCGACTCAGCCGATTATGCTGAGGGCCGAAAAGCATTTATGGAAAAACGCAAACCAGTCTTTAAAGGTCTATGAACATGAAGTCATACTGGATGCATGTGGATGATGTGCCTAACCCCATTGAATTGCGAGAAGTCCCAACGCCTGTTCCAGGCCCTACACAAGCCTTGGTAAAAATTCATGCGGCAGGATTGAATCGCGGAGAATTCATCAAAGGGCATGGTTTGCACGGTAGCCATGGCGCCAAGGCCATTGGTATGGAAGGTGCCGGAGAAATTACGGCACTGGGTGAAAAAGTGACAGCTGCCACCGGCCTCAACATAGGCGATCGCGTCATGGCCAGGTGTGCTGGCACCTTTGCCGAATATGCGCTCATGGACATTCGGGAGCACTGGGTGAAAAAGTGACCGCTGCCACCGGCCTCAATATAGGTGATCGCGTCATGGCCAGGTGTGCTGGCACCTTTGCCGAATATGCGCTCATGGACGTTCGGGAAATGATGCGAATTCCTGAAAATCTGTCTTACGAAGAAGCATCTTGCATTCCACTCACCTTTTTGGTCACCTATGACTTGTTAGTCCAGCAAGGTCACCTCAAGGCCAATGACTGGCTGTTGGTCAATGGTATTTCTTCAGGGGTAGGCGTAGCTTCGCTGCAAATGGCCAAGGCCTTGGGTGCCAAAGTCATTGGCACCTCTGGTTCAGAAGAAAAATTGAACAAACTGGCAGCCTTGGGTTTGGACTAAGAAAAATTGAACAAACTGGCAGCCTTGGGTTTGGACTTGGGAATCTGCACGCGTGCACCCAATTTTTACGATCAAGTCATGTCAACCACAGAAGGCAAAGGTGTTCAATTGGTCGTCAATACGGTGGGCGGTTCTGTGTTTGCCGAAAGCCTTCGCTGTTTGTGTTTTCAAGGCCGACTTGGCACTGTTGGCTATGTCGATGGCGTGTTGAATGCACCCTTGGACATCGAAGCACTGCACGCCAAACGACTGACTTTGTTTGGCGTGTCAAACAAGCTTCGTTCACCCGAACAACGCGCCGAGCCTGTGGCCGGTTTTGTGAAAGATATTTTGCCCGCCTTTGCTGATGGTCGCATTCAATCATGCATTGACACTATTTTCCCATTTGAAGAAATGGTGGCCGCCAAAGCCTTGATGGAAAGTAATTCGCATGTTGGCAAAATTGTTTTAAGGGTCTCACCATGATTCAAAAATTGTCTTTCTCTTTCATTTGCCTCGGCTTGGTGACTTGTGTCACAACGGCTCAGGCACAATCAACTGCTGTCAGCAACTATCCCAATAAGCCCGTCAAAGTGGTCGTTGGCTTTGCTCCCGGTGGCGCTGCAGATTACGTAGCGCGAACTATTTCTGATTCCTTTGGCAAATCTTTGGGTCAACCCGTCATCGTTGAAAACAAGGCAGGAGCAGGGTCTAGCATTGCGGCAGAAGCTGTTTCAAAATCTGCACCCGATGGTTATACGGTTTTGATTGCCAGCCCTAGCAGCATTTCAGTCAACCCTGCCTTGAATCCAAAGCTGGCTTATGGCCCCAAGGATTT
>RFVJ01000256.1 GCA_009928125.1 Betaproteobacteria bacterium | reverse complement strand
TGCATCAAATGTTGCACGATTTCAGTGCAGAGTTTGTCACAGAAGGCCGTCTAGAGCCTAACGGCTACAGCGTGCTACTGATGACCGAGCCCACCACGCAACATGGCTTGGGCGTTTTCATGTTGAGCGAGTTTTTCAGGCGGGCAGGCTGGAACGTCACCTTGGTGAACCCCTTAGACATGAACGATTTCAAACGAAATTTCCAAGCAGATTGGTTCGATGTCATTGGCTTATCGCTGTCCACAGAGCGCCATCTGCCTGAGATTCAAGCTGCACTGCCTGATTTGCTCAAAGACTGTGTGAATACAGCGCTTCAAGTCTTTGTGGGTGGCCCCGTGGCGAGTTTTGCACCCGAAAAAATTACATGGACAGACACGCATCTGCTGAAAGGCAACGCCTTGCAAGCCGTCGAATCTGTGACCCAAACCCTTTTCAACATGGAGCGTCAAATTAACGTGACACCTTAGTTTGTCGTGTATCAATACTTAAGATTTGCCCTAGGAAACAATGGCATTTTTTGAGTGTATGCTTCGCCAACAATTAAAAGTGTCAACTTCAAATCACTGAAGTCAATTTGCAGTCTCAATGAACACCAAAAACCTCGATCCAGCCACATTTTCCAAGCTTTTGGGCGTGGTTTCGGACGTCAGCTTGATCATTGACAGTCAAGGTGTCATTGAGGACGTGTCTACTGCGCAAGACACCATGGCCGCCTTGGGTTGCCAAGCATGGATGGGCAAGCGATGGACAGACACCGTGACTGTCGAGAGCAAGAAAAAAATCCAAGACCTGCTGCAAGTCTCGGATGAGTTGAAGGGCAACAAATTTTTGGCCGTCGGCCGCAACCTCGAGCGCTTGGCTGAATTGCAGCGCAGGTTGGTTGAAACACAACAGTCTGTCGAACGTGATTACTTGCGTCTGCGGCACATTGAAGCGCGTTATCGGGTCTTGTTTGAAACATCGCCTGAGGCCGTGTTGATGATCGATGCGGCTTCTTACCGATTGATCGAAGCCAATGTGGGTGCCCAAGCCTTGTTCAAAGACGCGGGCAAGCGTTTGGTGGGTCGTGATTTTCGAGAGTGTTTTGAGGTCAGCAGCCAGGGCGAGGTTCAGTCCTTGCTCCGAACCGCATTGGCCACAGGCCGCATTGAGATGTGCTCAGCCACGCTCATGGGTGCGAATGTGCCCCTCACAGTTTCTGCAACGGTCTTCAGGCAAGAGGGTGGCGCGCAATACTTGGTGCGCTTGACACAGCGCGAAGCGTCTGCGGGTTCTTCGGTAGACGCAGAGTCTTCCGCAGTGCTCAGCGAAGCCATGGAGCAATTCCCAGACGGTTGGCTGCTCACAGACACCTCAGGTACTGTTAAAAGTGTCAATGAGGAAGGCATGGCCTTGTTGGGGCTCACAGCTTCATCGCAGGTCATTGGCCAATCGATGGAGCGCTGGTTGTTGAGGGGTTCTGTGGACTGGGGCGTGTTGAACACGTCCCTCAAGCAGCATTTGCCCGTCCGAAATTTTGCAACCGAAGTCAGAACCTTGTCGGGCATGACCTTGCCTGTGGAAGTGTCTGCCGTGTACCTCTCAAGGCCCGAGCCGATGTATGCCTTCTTTGTCCGCGACATGGACCGCCGCATGCAGGTTGCTGCCGGCGCAACGACGGCTGTGCCACACCCCTTTGCCGAGTTGTCTCAGTTGGTAGGGCGCAGACCCATCAAAGACATTGTGGGCGAAACGGTCGATACCATTGAGCGCATGTGCATTGAGGCCGCTTTGGAATTGACCCACAACAACAGGGCCTCTGCCGCCGAAATGTTGGGGCTTTCGAGGCAAAGTCTGTATGTCAAATTGCGCCGTTTTGGCATCTTGTCCGATACGGAAGTCGACACCGAGCTTCCGTAAGACGGCCAGTCACCTCGCCCATGCGGGTGAGATGTATTTATTAATTGACACATAGTGTCAATCCTAGTTGACAATTTTCAAAGTCTTCTCACAATGGGGGCATGGACAATCCCATCCTTGCGCTCTCGCAACCCCCACAGCGACCCAGTTTGCGAACGGTTGCAGAACTTCTCAAGCCCATCACTTGGTTTCCACCCGTGTGGGCTTTTGCATGCGGCGCTATAGCCTCGGGCCAAAGTCTTTCTGACAACTGGGCCTTGATCGTGTTGGGCTTGGTTTTAACGGGCCCTTTGGTTTGCGCCAGCAGCCAGGCTGTCAACGATTGGTTCGATCGCCATGTGGATGCCATCAACGAACCTCAAAGACCCATACCTTCAGGCCGAATGCCCGGCAAATGGGGCTTGGGCATTGCCGTGTTGTGGACCGGCTTGTCATTGCTGTGGGCGACGCTGATGGGCACTTGGGGTTTTGTTGCTTGTGCGTTGGCCATTGCGTTTTCCTGGGCCTACAGCGCGCCACCTGTGCGCCTGAAAAACAATGGTTGGTGGGGTGCAGCAGCTTGTGCCCTCAGCTACGAAGGCTTGGCCTGGCTCACTGGCACCGCGGTGATGCTGGGCGGTGCGTGGCCAGGCACGAACTCAATTTGTTTGGCCTTGCTCTACAGCTTAGGCGCGCACGGCATCATGACCTTGAACGATTTCAAAGCCATTGAAGGCGATCGTCAAATGGGCGTTGCTTCTTTGCCTGTGAAATATGGCCCCGTTGGTGCTGCACGCATCGCTTGCTTGATGATGTGGACACCGCAAGTGGTGGTCGCCGCTTTGCTCTTTCAATGGCA
>RFVJ01000255.1 GCA_009928125.1 Betaproteobacteria bacterium | reverse complement strand
GCCTTTTTAGGAGCTGCTTTTTTAGGAGCTGCTGCCTTCTTAGGAGCTGCCTTTTTGGGAGCAGCGGCTTTTTTCACAACGGCTTTTTTAGGAGCCGATTTTTTTGCTGCAGCTTTTTTGGGTGCTGCTTTTTTTGCAGTTGCCATGGTTTTTCTCCTTGATCAATTAGAAAAATCAACAGAGGGAAACACTTTGCGAATGTTGGAGCCGCAAAGCGATTCAAGGCGCTGAGATAGCATCTCAACACCTTGAATGGGGAAAAACCTCACCCCAGCGCCGCTGAGCGCGGTCGTGGTGTGAGGTTTAAACAGAATCGTCATGTAGAAGGTATCAGTCCCAAGACAGGGCGCCGCCCGACTGGTATTCAATGACGCGGGTCTCGAAGAAATTGCGTTCTTTCTTCAAGTCAATCATCTCGCTCATCCATGGGAAGGGGTTCTCTTCGTTGGGGAAGAGGGCTTCCAAGCCGATTTGAGTGGCACGGCGGTTGGCGATGTAACGCAAGTAGCCTTTGAACATGGAAGCGTTGAGGCCCAAGACGCCACGGGGCATGGTGTCCTCGGCATAACGGTATTCCAACTCAACAGCCTTCAAGAACAACGCATTGATTTCGGCTTTGAATTCAGCAGTCCACAACTGGGGATTTTCAAGCTTGATCTGGTTGATCAAGTCGATGCCGAAGTTGCAGTGCATGGATTCATCGCGCAGGATGTACTGGTACTGCTCGGCAGCACCCGTCATTTTGTTTTGACGACCCAATGCCAAGATTTGGGTAAAGCCGACATAGAAGAACAAGCCTTCCATCAAGCACGCAAACACAATGAGGGACTTCAAAAGGGTTTGGTCGGTTTCCAGCGTGCCCGTTTTGAAGTTGGGGTTCATGATGGCGTCAATGAACGGAATCAGGAACTCGTCTTTGTCGCGAATGGACTGAACTTCGTGGTACGCGTTGAAAATTTCGCTTTCATCCAAGCCCAAGGACTCAGTGATGTACTGGTAAGCGTGGGTGTGGATGGCCTCTTCGAAGGCTTGGCGCAGCAAGAACTGACGGCACTCGGGTGCCGTGATGTGGCGGTATGTGCCCAAAGTGATGTTGTTGGCAGCCAAAGAGTCGGCTGTCACAAAAAAGCCCAGGTTGCGCTTGACCAAACGGCGCTCATCTTCAGTCAAACCATTGGGGTCTTTCCAAAGGGCGATGTCGCGCGTCATGTTCACTTCTTGCGGCATCCAGTGGTTGGCGCAAGTGGCGAGGTATTTTTCCCAGGCCCATTTGTATTTGAAAGGCACCAACTGGTTGACGTCGGTTTGGCCGTTGATGATGCGCTTGTCAGCCGCATTCACACGGCGAGTGGAGGCGGCAGATGCAGAAGCGGCAGATGCAGCAACAGGCGCAGCAGTTGCGTGCATAGGGCTTGCTTGTGCAACAGAAGCGGAGGAGGCGTTGAATGAAGACAGATCGGCAAAGCGGTCGGCAGACAGACCGCTTGGGGGGAAGCTTGGCATTGCAGGTTGCAACGCAGGTTTAGATGAATCGTCCCAGGACAACATAGAAATTTCCAATGTGTGAATTATGAAAGCTTGCGGACGAAATGCAAAGCAATGTTTTGAAATGACATGAAATCACGTGAAGAAGTGTTGTGCTTTTGCATCGTCTTGTCTCGAATGATTTTTCGATTTTCTTCAGCGTGATTTCTCGGAGTGAGCTTTTGAATTTAGAAATTTAAAAGATTCATTGGCAAGCTTCGCAGCCCACATCATCGATGGCTGTGAACTTCACATCGGTGGCGGGCACTGCAGAAAATTGCGATGGCGCGGCGGCATTGGCTGCGGAGATACCAGCCGCAGAACCAGAGGACACAGCGTTCATTTGGCTGTTCGACACGGTCGATTTTTCGGCGTGTGTGGCGCTGATGGTGCGCAGGTAGTAAGTGGTTTTAAGGCCACGCAACCATGCCAATTTGTAGGTGTCGTCCAACTTCTTGCCAGACGCGCCCGACATGTAAATGTTGAGCGACTGAGCTTGGTCAATCCATTTTTGGCGACGTGCTGCCGCTTCCACAATCCAAGTGGTTTCCACTTCAAATGCGGTGGCGTACAGCGCTTTGATTTCTTGAGGAACACGGTCGATGGGGCGCAAAGAGCCGTCGAAGTGTTTCAAGTCCATGACCATGACATCGTCCCACAGACCCAAGCGCTTCAAATCGCGCACCAAGTAGCTGTTGATGATGGTGAACTCGCCAGACAAGTTGGACTTGACGGACAAATTACCGAAGCAAGGCTCGATGCAGGCGTCCACACCAATGATGTTGGAGATGGTGGCCGTTGGCGCAATGGCCACGCAGTTGGAGTTGCGCATGCCGTCTTTGGCGATCTTCTTGCGCAACGCATCCCAGTCCATGGTGCTGCTGCGGTCGACTTCCACATAACCACCGCGGGCTTTTTCCAGCAGGTTGAGGGTGTCCAAAGGCAAGATGCCCTGATCCCACAAGGAGCCTTTGTAGCTAGAGTACTTGCCGCGCTCGGCTGCCAATTCGGTAGAAGCCCAGTAAGCGTAGTAGCAGATGGCTTCCATGGACGTGTCGGCAAATTGCACGGCTTCTTGAGAGGCATAGGGCACACGCATTTGGTAAAGCGCGTCTTGGAAACCCATCAGGCCCAGGCCCACAGGGCGGTGGCGCATGTTGGAGTCACGCGCTTTTTTGACGGCGTAGTAGTTGATGTCGATCACGTTGTCGAGCATGCGCATGGCCGTT